>DBME01000109.1 GCA_002298155.1 Holophagaceae bacterium UBA706
GGCGCATCGGTTCAATGCGCCGCAGGTTTAAGACAAAGAAGGTATCGCCGAGGAGGCCGAGGGGCCGGGGATCGCCGAGGAAAAGCTAGATGCGGCCCAGGGTGCGGCCGGCGCTGCGCAGGTCCTCGCAGGCGCGCACGACGCGGTCGGCCATGTTCTGCTCGGCCTTCTTCATGTAGGGGCGGGGATCGTAGGCCTTCTTGTCGCCCACTTCGCCGTCGACCTTCAGGACGCCGTCGTAGTTCTTGAACATGTGGCCGGCAATGGCGCGGGTGAAGGCGTACTGGGTGTCGGTGTCGACGTTCATCTTCACGACGCCGTAGTCGAGGGTCGCGTGGATCTCCTCGAGGCTCGAGCCGGAACCGCCGTGGAAGACGAGGCGGCTGCGGGCGCCGCCGCAGGCGGCGTGGATGGCCTCCTGGCCCTCCTTGAGGATCTCGGGGCGCAGGACCACGTTGCCCGGCTTGTAGACGCCGTGGACGTTGCCGAAGGTGGCGGCCAGCAGGTAGGGGCCGATGGGGTCCAGGGCCTTGTGCACGGCGACCATGTCCTCGGGCGTGGTGTAGAGCTTGTCCTTGGGGGTGCCGCTGGTGTCGTGGCCGTCCTCTTCGCCGCCCACGACGCCGGTTTCGACCTCGAGGACGATCTCGCTGGCCGCGCAGCGCTTGAGCAGCTCCACGGAGCGGCGGATGTTCTCGTCCAGCGGCAGTTCGGAACCGTCGAACATGTGGCCGTTGAACAGGTTGCCCTGGCCCGCGGCGCGGCGGCGCTCGGTTTCGGCGATGAGGGGAAGGACGAAGCCTTCCAGGTACTTGGGATGGCAGTGGTCCGTGTGGAGGGCGATGTTCACGTCATAGTACTGGGCCATGTAGTGCACGTACTGGGCGAGGGCGATGGCGCCCTTGGCCATGTCCTTGATGCCAAGGCCGGAGACGAACTCGGCGCCGCCGGTGGAAACCTGGATGATGCCGTCGGCCTTGGCGGTCTTGAGGCCCAGGAGCACGGCGTTGGCGGTCTCGGTGGAGGTGACGTTGAAGGCGGCGTAGGCGTACTTGCCCTTCTGCGCCTGGGTCAGCATCGTCTGGTATTGAGCGGGGGTGACAACCGGCATCTGTGATCCTCTTCTCGTGTTGGCTGGTTTCCATAGTGACATCTGCGAGGGCCGCCAGGCAACGTGCCCGGCCCGCGGGGCTAGTAGACCGCGTTGGCGCCGCCGTCGATGGGGATGACGGTGCCCGTGGTCCACCGGCTTTCGTCGCCCAGGAGGTGGATGACCAGCGCGGCCACCTCCTCTTCGCGCCCGAGGCGGCGCAGGGGGTTCACCCGGGACAGGGCCTCCAGCGCCGCGGCCGGGTCGGCGGCGGAGCGCAGTCGCTCGTCCACCATCGGGGTGTGCACAGGGCCCGGGGCCACCGCGTTGCAGCGGATGGCGCGGGGCGCCCATTCCAGCGTCAGGACCTGGGCCAGCATGTGGACCCCAGCCTTGGCCACAGAGTAGGCCGCGGTGTCGGGGATGGCGCGGATGCCCACGTTGGAGCCCAGGAGCACGACGCTGCCGCCGTCCTTGAGCAGGGGGCCCAGGTGGTGGCACAGGAGCCAGGGGCCCCGAAGGTTGGCCGCGATCATGCGGTCGAAACAGGCCGCGGAGGTGCGCTCCACGCTGCCGGTGACCAGGGCTCCGGCGCCGAGCACCATGCCGTCCAGGGCCGGGCATTCCGCGGCGAACTTCGCCACGGCGTGGTCGTCGGTGTGGTCCAGGGGGAGGTGGACGGCCTGGGGCAGGGTCTCCCGCAGCGCGTCCACGCGGCGTCCCGCCAGGATCAGCTCGGCGCCCAGGTCCGCCAGGCGGCGCGCGCAGGTCCTCCCGATGCCCGAGCCGGCGCCCGTGACGAGGATGCGGCGTCCCAGGAAGGGCTTCACGGCAGCTTGCCCGGGCTGGGCGTCACGACGCCGCCGGAGACGGCCCAGGTGAGGGCCTGTTCGGGGGTGATGTCCATGGGCCGGATCTTGGAGGCTTCGACCATGATCACGTAGCCGGAGGTGGGGTTGGGGGCGGTGGGGACGTAGACGGCCACCATGTCCTCGCCGTCCTCGAAACCTGCCCAGCGGCAGTCCCGGTGGGCGATGAAACCCAGGGTGTAGGCCCCCGGCCGGGGCCATTCCACCATGACGACCTCCTTGAACGAGCCGCCCTGGCCGCTCTGGATGGCGCTCATGAGCTGCTTGGTGGCGCCGTAGATCCCCTTGACCAGGGGCACGTGCATGACCAGCTCGTCCAGCCATTGGAGAAGCTGGCGCCCCACGAAGTTGCCCACCAGGGCCCCGGTGAGAGTCAGCAGGCACACCGTCGTGACCGCGGAGATGAGGGCCAGGCCCCAGAAGGGCGGAACCGGCAGGTGGAGCACGGACGCGAGCCAGGAGGCGGGACCCCGGAAGATGTCCACCAGGGAGTTGAAGATGGCCCGGAGGATCCAGAACGTCACCACCGACGGCAGCAAGGTGAAGAAACCTGCCAGAAGGTACTTCCGGAACATGCGCGCCTCAATTCTCGGGTTGGGTGGTCTCGCTGCGGGACAGCCGGCCTTCACCGGTGAGGATGCCCGGGCCGCACAGCTGCCAGAACTTGCGGAAGTAGGAGACGGCGCTCCAGATGGCCAGGATCATGGCGACCCACAGGAGCAGCACCCCCATGCCCCAGAAGAAGCTGTAGGGATGCGGGAACTTGATGAAGAACTTGAAGACCTTGAGACCGGTCAGGGAGTACAGGATTCCGTCCAGCTTGGGTCCGACCAGGAGGCAGGAGATGGCGGCGATCTGCGCGCCCAGCTTCCACTTGCCCAGGCGTTCGGCGGCGATGGTGATGCCCTCTTCGCTGGCGATGCCTCGCAGCCCGGTGATGGCCATCTCGCGGCCCAGGATGATGAAGGTCATCCAGGCCGGGGCCATGTCCAGTTCCACGAGGCTGATGAGGGCCCCGGAAATGAGGAGCTTGTCGGCCAGGGGGTCCAGGAGCTTGCCCAGGGTCGTGACCTGCTTCCAGCGCCGCGCCAGGTAGCCATCCAGGAGATCCGTGATGCTGGCGGCCCAGAAGACCAGGACGCCGATGATCTCGTGGTTGGTGACCCGGGTGAGGAGCACCACCACGAGGATGGGCACCATGAGGATCCGGGCTAGGGTCAGGTAGTTCGGAATGTTCATAGGGTGGAAAGCACTTTCACGTACGGGGTTGCTCGGCCAGGGGGGGCGGAAGGCGCGGAGGATGTTCCGGCCCCGCCGGCTCGTCTTCATGAAAACCGAGGACTTGCCTTTACCTGCATCATAGCAGCGTCAGGTCGCCTTTGCCCGCGAGGCGCTGCCACTGGGAATCCTCGATGGTCTCGAAGTCTCCCTCCGGCCCGTCGGGGAAGAGGATGCACTCCCGGGAGATGCGCACGGGGGTGCCCCGGCCCTGGATGGCCTTCAGGAGGGCCAGGGCCTCGGGATCCTGGAGGAGTTCGGTGGCCTCCAGGGCCAGGCCCACCCAGGGCACCTGGGGATCCAGTTCCCGGAGGACACCCAGGAGGAGCCGCCGGCCCACGCCGCCGTTC
>DBME01000451.1 GCA_002298155.1 Holophagaceae bacterium UBA706
CAGCGAGCAGGGGCTGGGCGGTGTGGGTCGGCGCCCAGTCCTGGGGCCACGGTGATGCGAAGACCAACCCCCTGGCAGCTTTCCTGTGTCCTCTGCGCCTCCGTGGAGCTCTGTGCTTGATCAGTTCGCAGAATTCACCACCCCGCAGAAGGGCCGCCCCCATCCAGGTTTTCAACCAACGCAGTCGCAGTCTTCATTCCTTTTGCGCAGCGCAAGCGATGTCGGGGATGAGGGGGATGAAGCCGTTCAATCGCCGGCCAAGCCTAGGGCTTCAGTTTGTCCACGATGATGGCCACGGCTTTGCGGATCTCCTCGGGGGAGAGTTTGCCTTCTTTGAAGAAGAGGACCGTTCCGTCCTTGTCCAGGACGATCACGGCGGACTGCTTGGGCTGGAGGCCCCAGGTGGACCGGGCCACGCCCTTCTCGTCGGCCACGAAGATCGCGTAGGGGGTTTCCCGCTGGCTCTTCTCCAGGCGGCTGGAGCCCATGCCGTGGGTGCCCCACAGGGCGTCCGAGAGGTTGAGGATGGTGATGGTCTTGTAGGCGCCGTCGGGCAGGAGCTCGGGGAGCTTCGCGGCGATGAGGGCGTCGATGTAGGCCTTGTTCAGGTCGTCGATGCCCATGCGGGCGGCGAGGTGGTAGATGGTCCGGATGCGGCCGTTGCTCTCGGACACCTTCCAGGCGCGGTACGCGATGTCCTTGCCGTCCATGACCATGCGGCCGCCTTCGACCTTGACCTTGGGGACCATGACGCCCCGGTCGGCGATTTCCAGGTCCGGCAGTTTCTGGCCAACGGCGATCCCGGCGCTGCAGGGGGCGATGGCGAGGACGGCGATGGCGGCGAGGGCGCGGATGTTCACGATTCCTCCTGGGCGAGGCTGTGGAAGAAGGCGATGCAATGGTCTGCGATCAGGTCCTTGTCGTGGTCCATGGTGGCCACGTGGTAGGAATGGTCCAGCCACACCAGCTCCTTGCGGGCGGAACCGGCCTCCTGGAGCGTCAGGGTGGCGTTCTTCGCGGACAGGACGTGGTCCTCCCGGGACTTGAGGATGAGCAGGGGCTGGCGCAGGGCGGGCAGGTCCCGGCGCACCATGCGGGTGAGCCGGTACAGCTGCTCGACGCCCGCGGTGGGGGTGCGGTCGCAGCTGGGCTCCTGCACGCCGGAATCCAGGATGTCCGAGGCGATGGCGGGGGTGGAGGGGATGATGTGCTTGAGCAGGAACGCCAGGGGAACGAGAGGGTTGCCGAAAACCAGGGCGTGGTTGACCAGGGCGACGCCGCGGATGGCGGGATCGGTCTGGGCCAGGCGCAGGGCGAGGGTCCCGCCCATGGAGAGCCCGGCGACGAAAACGATGCGGCTCCGGGCCTTGAGCTGTTCCAGGGGGCCCCGAAGGTCCGCGAGCCAGTCGTCGAGCTTGGCGGGGACGAGATCCTGCCAGCGGGGGCTGTGCCCCGTGAGGCGAGGGACCTCCACGTTGTACCCCGCGGCCGCGAGGCGCTCCGCGAGATGGCGCACGCTGCCGGGGCTGCCCGTAAACCCGTGGGAAACCAGGACCCCCACGTCGGAACCCGGATAGGCGGAGTAGGGCTGCCATGCCCTTTCTTCAGCGGTGGTCGTCATGCTCGCCTCGTGGTGCGGATTGCGGATGTGCAGGGTGTCTATCTGGAAATCTTATCCCTATCCTGGAAAATCAAAACTAAGGTTTGACCCCCGGCCATCGCAGGTCTACGATCCCGGGAAACATGCCCTGCACCTTCCGAACCCCAGGCAGGTCCTGGGACTGCCTTTGATTCCCCATTTCCGGTACCACGATCGACCGTTCAGAACCCCACAGGAGGTATGTGAATGAAGAAAGGGCTGTTTTTCTCCTCGTTGATCCTTGGTCTCGTGACCCCGGCGACGGCAGGCGGGATCTTCTACAACAGCAACCAGAGCGCGGAATACATCCGGATGTTCGACCGGAACAGCGCCGTGGACAGCGCGGACATCGTCTACTACAACATGGCCGCGACGCCCCGCCTTAAGGACGGTTGGACGTTCAACTTCAGCGACCAGATGATCTTCCAGCGCGCCACGGTGGCCACGATCGGGAACCCGGTGGTGGGCGACAGGCTCTACAAGTCCGACAACCCCGCCCTGGTCGTCCCCAACTTCTACCTGGCCTACAAGAAGGACAACTGGGCCGGCTTCCTGGGGGTCGAGACCATCGGCGCCACGGCCATCCGTGAATGGAAGCAGGGCCTTCCGACCCTGGACCTCATGGGCAAGCAGCTGGTGGGCTACGGCCAGGACTACACCTCCCAGGTGATCGGCGCCGACGCCTACGCCGTCGCCATCCAGGGCGGCGCGACGCCCGCGCAGGCCTCCGCCGCGGCCCTGGCCGCGGGGCTGAGCACCCAGTACTTCCCCTCCAACTCCTACCTCAAGGGTTCCTCCTACTACGTGGCCATCCGCGTGGGCGGGGCCATGCAGATCAACCCCACCTTCTCGGTGGCCGTGGCGGGGCGGTACGTGACCTCCCAGCAGGCCATCGTGGGCAGCGTGGACGGCTACAGCACCTACAACCAGTTCAACCATGACCTCACGGACCACAAGCGCCTGGTCATCGACAAGGTGGACAAGGCCACGGGCTTCTCCGGCGAGGTGGGCTTCAACTACACCCCCAATCCGAAGACCGTCGTGAGCCTGACCTATGAGATGGCCACGCCCCTGAACTTCAAGACCACCATCAACGACGGCAAGGACGGCGGCGGATTGTTCGTGGACGGCTCCAAGGCCCACCTCGACCTGCCCCAGGTGGTGCGCTTCGGGTTCGGCTACCAGATGACCCCGCAGCTCCGCCTTTCCTTGGGCGCCAACGCCTACCTGGAGAGCTCGGTCAACTTCGGCATGCTGGACAACCCCATGTTCGGCATCAATGCCAAGCGTAGCTACCGGAACACCTATGAGGAATCCGCGGCCTTCGAGTACCAGGTCAACCCCCGCTGGCTCGTGAGCTTCGGCGTGAACCTGAACCAGATCGGCCAGAACCCCGACGCCACGGTCGACATCAGCGTCCCCGGCGCCCATGCCAACTACATGTCCGAAGGGGCCGGCTTCCAGTACACGGCCTCGGAGCACATGAAGGTCAATGTGGGCCTCGCCCACACAGCCTTCATGAACAAGTACCAGTTCGCGGATTCCGGCGACAAGCAGCTGCAGGCCAGTTTCGCAAGCCAGGGCGTCACCATCTCGCCCACCAAGCAGTACAACAAGGAATATTTCATTCTGGCCTTCGGCGTCGATTTCCATTTCTAACGGACAGGAGCCATCCATGCGTATGAATGTCATCTCCTACGCGGCCGGGAGCATCATCACCGCCCTGCTGGTAGGCTGCACCCTCAATTCCCCTGACAAGCTGACGGAAGCCGGCCCTGTCACGGCCGACACCCACCTCACCCTGCTCCAGACCACCGACATCCACCACCACGCCATGGGCGAAGGCCCGATGTCCGCGGGTGTTCCCGGACCGGTGGGATCGTACGCCCGCGTCGCGGCGTACGTGAACTCCGTGCGGGCCGCCGCCGCCGAGGACAGCCCGGTGGTCCTGGTGGATTCCGGCGACTGGACCATGGGCACGCTGTACGACCTCACCGACGCCTCCCAGCCCATGGCGACCTTCTTCCTGGACACCCTGCGCTACGACTGCGCGGCCCTGGGCAACCACGAATTCGACTACACGCCCAAGGGGCTGGCCTCCATGCTGTCGGTCTCCCAGGGCAAGTTCGGATTCCACACGCCCCTGGTGGCCTCCAACATGGTCCTCAACGGGAACGCGGACCTGGCGCCCTACGTCGGCACCGCGATCTTCCCCACCTACACCAAGACCCTCTCCACGGGCCTGAAGATCGGCTTCATCGGCCTCATGGGCAAGGAGGCCACGGCCGCCGCGCCCAACTCCGCCCCCGTGACCTTCACCGACTACAGCGCGAACTGGGCCTCGGTGCAGGCCCTGGTCGACGGCCTGCGCAACACCCAGGGCTGCAACGTCGTCATCGCCCTTTCGCATGCGGGAACCAACGCCACCACCGGCGGCTACACCGGCGAGGACGTGGATCTGGCGAACCATGTGACGGGCATCGACGTCATCGCCTCCGGCCACACCCACAACGCCTTCGCGGACGCCTCGGCCGCCCATCCCGTCACCCACGCGGGCTGGACCACGCAGATCATCTGCGCCGGCGCCTACACCACCAACGTGGCGCGCATCGACCTCACCTACCATGTGGGCGCCAAGAACACCACCGTGGTCAGCTCCAGCAACAAGACCATGACCGACGCCTACCTGGCCACCATCCCGGGCTGCACCATCCAGGATCCCGCGCAGTCGGTGATCGTGGGTTCGGCCGACTCGTCCCTCAACTACGGGCTGGGCACGCTCTTCACGCAGTTCTTCCCCGACTACGATCCCGCCAACCCCGCCAAGGGCGTCTACCATCCCGTCGGCGTGGCCCTGCAGGACATGGTCTCCAACGACCAGAACCCCGTCCTGTGCCCCAACGGCCTGGGCAACCTCTGCGCCGACTCCGTGCGCGGCGTTCCCAACGGCATCATCATGAAGGCCATGGTCGCCGCCGGCTGGGACGGCGTCCCCGGTTCGGAATCCCAGGTGACCGCGGCCCAGGCCCTCGCCGCGCTCCACTATGACCCCACCCCCTATGCCGCCGGCATCGTCCCCACGGGCGTCATCCGCGACTACATCACGAAGAACGTCGCCATCTCCTTCGCAAACGCCTACGACGTCCTGTCGCTGGGAATCTCGCCCGACACGACCCAGTCCATCCCGGTGGGCTACCCCCTCATGTCGGTCTACCTCGACTACGCCGACCTCCAGAAGGTGTGCGCCCTGCAGCTGGTGTCCCAGAGCAACCTGACGCCCTCGGACTACTACCTGAACATCTCGGGCCTCTCCTACGCCCTGGACGCCACGGCCTCCTACGACTACTTCAAGCACGCCACCGCCGCGGCCGTCCTCAACGTGACCTCCGCCAAGGCCACCGCGGGCAGCGCGGCCGCCGGCAAGGCCCTCCTGGACCTCCAGTCCCTGGCCACCGACAGCGGCGCCGCCCTCCTGGCCGACATGGCCACCAATCCCTACGCGGCCGCCCTGGTGGCCCTCAACGACCCCATCGCGACCCTCACGCCCTCCCAGATCGGCGTGAACCTGCCCGTGCTGGGCGCCGTGGCCGGCTCGGCCAACTACGACCTGGCCCATGGCACGATCACCCTGCCCACCCTGATCATGTCCAAGGCCATCGCCGCCGTGGGCCAGGTGTCGGGCTTCGCCTCCACCGACTTCGCCTGCACCGGTGCCGCCTCGGCCCTGCCCGTGGACCGTTACCGCGTGGCCGGCGACCTGTACGCCGTCCTCATGATGGGCGCCGCCAAGGCCAAGTTCGGCGTGGACATCACCGCCTACGCCGCCAAGACGGGGAACACCACGGTCTCCATCGCCAACATCCCCGCCGCCATGGCCAACCGCATCAACCTCAACGGACCCTCGGCCACCGTCCAGGAAGTGAAGGAGTGGATGGCCCTGGTGGTGAGCCTCATCACGCCGCCCTCGCAGATGGGCCACTTCACCAGCGGGACCATCACGGGCGAGTACCTCTCCACCTCGAACTTCGCCCAGTTTGGAACCTTCGGCGCCGCCGTCCAGGTGCGCGCCGCCAGCTACCCCATCATGA
>DBME01000117.1 GCA_002298155.1 Holophagaceae bacterium UBA706
GGCCTGGCCGCGGTCCTAATACCGCATCCGCGAAGTGCCTGTCTAACTCTGGTCAGGTCTTACCGGATGCTGCACCACCATCCCCCAGATGAGGCCCTAGTCCACGTTTCCGGCGGTCTTTAGCAAACGCTTTTCCGCGATGCGCAGCCAGTGTTCCGCCGCGAGGACGCCCTCGCCGTGGTGGACGCGCTGGAAGTGGCCCAGGAGGTGGCGGATGGTGCGGGGGATGGCGGGGGCGAAATGGGCCTTGTTGCGGTGCACGATCTGGTGCCCGAAAGTGCCCAGGGCCTTGAGGTTGCGCTGGATGGCGCTGAGGTTGAGCTCCTCCCAGAGCAGGGTCTCGCTCCACCCGAGCTCGTCCTGCACGCTGCGCACGAGGATGCCGCGGGCCTCCGCGGACCAGTCCCAGTACCCGTCGAAGAGGATGGAGGCCAGGTCGTAGGTGGCCGCCGCCTTGCGCGCGTCCTGGAAATCCAGCGTCACGAGGCGGTCGCCGTGGATCATGAGGTTGCGCACGTGGAAGTCGCGGTGGGCCAGGGAGTGGGTGCGCGACTCGAGGCCGTTGTGTACGTCGTCCATCATGCGGTCCAGCCACCCCGGCGGGTCCTTCTGGAGGAAGTCGGCGAAGAAGTTGCGCCGGCAGTATTCCCACTCGAAGCGGAACTTCTCGTGGTCGAAGCGACGCAGCATGAAGAACGCCCGGGAGGGCGCGCCCTCCGTGAGCAGGCCCAGCCAGGTGGCGAGGAGGCCGCCCACTTCCCGCGCCCAGCGCAGCTCCTCCTCCGGGTGGACCGTGAGGCGCTGCTCGAGGGTGGTGGAACCCAGGTCCTCCACCAGCATGGCCCGGAGCTCGTCGTCGTACTGGATGGTGGTGGCCACCCGCACCACGGGGTCCAGGTAGGCCTGCAGGGCCCGGTACTCGTAGTAGGCGTCGTCCCCCGCGGGGTCGGCGGGCGGGTAGAGCACCACCAGGGCCGTGCCCAGGTGGGGATGGTCCACCCGGAAGTACTGGCGCAGGCCCGCATCCCCGCTCAGGGGAACCGGGTTCGAACAATCCCAGCGGTCGAGGACGGTCTGGAGCAGCGTGGCCATGCGTACAGTCTATAGCGCGAGGCGCACTTGGTGGCGCCCTTCCTGGAACCAGAACGCGTCCCGGTCCGTGAAGGCGGGGTGGATCCGGGCGCCGGGGCCCAGCACGCACCGGGTGAGGGATCCCGCGGGTTCCGCGGTGGGGTGCACGTAGCAGCCGGCGATTCGGCCCTCCGCCTGGGGGGCCACCTGGGCCGCGGCGGCGATGAGCTGGTCCGGGGACCCGATCTCATGGAAGGGGAAGGGCTCCACCACCACGCCGAAGGCCGTGGTGAGGCGGGGCAGGATGTGGGCCTTCACGTCCACGGGCCCCTCGTCCGGCAGCAGGGCCAGGGCGCGGGGGCTCCAGAAGGCGGGGCCGCAGAAATGGTAGGGCCCCTCACCGGTCTCCCCGGGGGGCAGGATGCGCCCTTCCGGAGACAGCCACACGGGGTTCCAGGGGCCGCCGGGGTGGGGGATGAGGAGCCAGCTGAGATCCGCCCCCAGGGCCTTGTGGGCCTCCAGGAACCGGGCCCAGGGCGGGTCGGCGAGGATGTCCCCGTTCCACACGGCCAGATGCTCGGCCGTGCGTCCGCGCACGTGGCGCAGGCCCCCCGCGGAGCCCAGGAGGACCGGCTCGGGGAAGACTTCGATGCCCGTGCCGGCCGTGGCCTCCCGGATGCGCTCGGGGAGGTGGTGGGCGTTGCAGGCCAGGTTGCGGATCCCCGCACGGCGCAGGCCCTCCGCCGCCTGGGCGATGAGCGGGCGCCCGTTGAAGGGCCAGGCCGGCTTGGGCAGGGCCTGGGACAGGGGGCCCATGCGGGTGCCCAGTCCCGCCGCGAGGATGAACCCCTCAATGGGTTCCGTCATGGCCTTCCTCCGCCGTCACGGGCTTGAGCAGGAACTTGTGGGGGGCCATGCCGCGCATCTCCAGCACGCGGATGCGCCAGCCCTGGAGCCGCAGCTCGTCGCCGGCGCGCACGATCCGCCCCAGGCGCTCCTGGAAGAGCCCCCCGAGGCTCACGGAGCCCTTCTCCACCTCCAGGCGCAGGCCCAGGTGGTCCTCCAGCTCCTCGAGGGTCACGTTGCCCTGGGCCAGCCAGGCGCCGCCCCGGGTGCGGCGCAGGTTCAGCACCTCCCGGTCGAATTCGTCCTGGATCTCGCCCACCAGCTCCTCCAGGACGTCCTCCAGGGTCACCAGGCCGTCCACGCCGCCGTGCTCGTTCACCACCAGCGCCAGGTGCTGCTTCTGCTTCTGGAAGTCCAGCAGCAGGTCCTGGATGAGCCGCATCTCGGGCACCAGGAAGGCGGGCCGGGCCAGGGTCTTCAGGTCCAGGTCGGGACCCTGGTCGCTGAGGGCCCAGAGGAGGTCCCTCAGGTGCACGACCCCCACCACGTGGTCCAGGTCGCCGTCCACCAGGGGCAGGCGGGTGTTGGAGCAGGAACGGGCCAGGGCCAGGTTCTCCACCGGGCTGCGCTGGAGGTCGAAGTAGACCACCTGGGCCCGGGGGACGGCGACTTCCTTGACGGTGCGCTTGGAGAAATCGAAGAGGTTCTCGATGAGCTCCTTGCGGCTGATCTCCAGCTTGCTCTTCATGAGCATCCGCCGGAACTCGTCCTCGGTGGGGGCGTGCTCCACCTGTTCCGGGCGGCCGAGGAGGCCCTCCAGGAGGTGGGTGAGGAAGGTGAGGGACCGGGTCACCGGGGCGATGGCCCGGGACCACAGGAGCAGCGGCGCGGCGGTGCGCAGGGCCCAGGCCTGGGCCGAGTGCAGGGCCACGCTCCGGGGCAGGAGCTCGGCCAGGACCACCTGGAGGATCGTGATGACCATGATCCCCGCGAAGGAGCCCAGCACCAGCCCCGCGTGGGGCCAGGGCAGGGCGCCGAACAGGGACTGGAAGCCCTTCACGAAGACATCCTCGCCCACCGCGCCCAGGGAGATGGTCAGCAGGGTGATGGCCACCTGGATGCTGGAGAGGTGCCGGTCCAGGTGGTGGTGCACCTCCAGGGCCAGGCCCGCCCGGGGATCGGAATCCAGGAGGGACTCCAGCTGCGTGCTGCGCACCCGCACGGCCGCGAACTCCGCGCACACGAAGAAGCCCGTGGCCAGGATCAGGCACGGGGTGGCGATCAGGGCGCCGGTGTGCATGTTCAGTCGGTCACGGCTTGGCCAGGTCGAGGGCTTGCCGGGCCTTGCCTTCCAATTCCGCGAGGACGGTGGTGATGGTCTGCAGCCGGTCGTTGCGGCCCTGGAGCTGGGCTTCCAGGTCCTGCTTCTCGCTCACGAGGCGGGCCACCTGCTCGCGCTCGCCGTCCAGTAGGGCATTGAGCCGGCCAAGGGAGGCCTCGCGGGCGTCGATGCCCGCCAGCAGTTCGAGACGCTGGGTTTCCTGGCTGGATTCCAGGGCGGCGATCTGGCTTTCCAGGTTGGCCACGCTGGCGGCCAGCTGTTCGCGGCCCTCCTGCAGGCGGTCGCGCTCTTCCCGGAGATCCTTGGCCGTGCCTTCCATGAGCGCGGCCTTTTCCTGGAGGATGATCATCTCCCCGGCCTGTTCGGTCAGGGCGTCGTCCTGGCGGTCGCGGTCCTGCTGGAGCTTGGTGCGCTCCTCGGCGAGGTTGCGGATCGTGAGTTCCTGGAAGGAGACCTGGTCCCGGGCGGAGTTGAGTTCGGCTTCCACGTCCTTGATGCGGGCCTGGGTGGCTTCCAGCTCCTGGATGCGGGCATCCTTGGCGGCGGATTCCTCCCGGGCGGCGTCCAGGCTGGCCTGGAGGTCCGAACGTCCCTGTTCCACCAGGGCGACCTGGGCCTCGAGGGTGCGTGTGGCCTCCTGGGATTCGGCGAGGGAGCCTTCCAGCACCCGCACGCGGTCACCCACTTCCCAGGCTTCCTCGAGCTGGGCCTGGAGAAGCTGGTGGGATTCCATGAGCTCGGCGTTCTGCTGCGTCTTCTCGGAGAGGAGGACGTTCACTTCCTCCAGCTGGTCGATGAGGCGCTTCTGCTCATCCATGGCCTCCTGCAGGTCGTCCTGGAGGCGGGCGGCGTTGGCGTCCAGCTCCTGGATGCGCAGGTGGAGGCGTTCGGTCTCGCCCTGGGTCTGCTGGTAAGCGTCCAGGTTGCGGGTGACCGCGGCGTTGCGCTGGATGAGCTCCTCGATCTCGCGGTTCTTGCGGCCCAGCTCGTCGAACTGGGCGGAGAGCTTGATCTCCAGGTCCTTGACGCGCCATTCGAGGAGTTCGATCTCCCCGTCGTTGCGCAGGGCCTTCTCCACCACCGGCTCCGCGGCCCACCCCGGCGCGGGGGCGATGGCCTTGGGGGCGGCGGGGGCGGCA
>DBME01000106.1 GCA_002298155.1 Holophagaceae bacterium UBA706
GACGCCCTCAAGGCCCGCGGCATCCACACCACCATCTTCCTCACCGGCGACTTCATCAAGAAATACCCCGACCTGGTGCGGCGCATGGACCACGAGGGGCATGAACTGGGCAACCACACCCTGACGCACCCCCATCTGGCTCCGGGCCTGCGCCGGGATCCGGCCTGGACCCGCGAGCGCTTCCAGCACGAGCTGCTGGAGGCGGACCGCGCCCTCTTCAGGCTCCTGGGGCGTCCCATGGATCCCTACTGGCGCGCGCCGTACGGCGAGCAGACCCCGGAACTGCGCAAGTGGGCTGAGGAACTGGGCTACCGCCACGTGGGCTGGAGCGAGGGCGCCGACACCCTCGACTGGGCCACCATCAAGGAACGCAAGCTGTACCGCACCGGCAATGCGATCCTGGACAAGCTCCGCGCCCGCATGGAGAAGCAGGACGGTGACGGCCTCGTGGTGCTCATGCACCTGGGTTCCGGCCGGCCCGATGGCGATCGCCCCGGGCAGGTCCTCGGCCCCTTCCTCGACCGGGCCATCCAGGATGGCTGGCATTTCGTCTCCATCGGCGACTACGTCAAGGGCCTGGGCAAACCGCGATGGGAACCCGTTCGGCGCGTGGCTCTGCTGCGTTAGACTCGATAGCAATGAAGGAGTGTTCGTGAAAGGTATGGGCAGAATTCTGCTCAGGGTTCTGGCCGGCGCATTCGCACTGGTGCTGGCGCTGTCCCTTCTCAGTTTTTATCCCTCGGACCCCTTCTATTTCTTCTCCCAGGGCAGCGGCGGCGCGCCCGTGCACAACCTCTGCGGGACCGTCGGCGCCCTCCTGGCGGGCACCCTCCAGACCCTCCTGGGCACCGGCGCCTGGCTCGTGCCCTTCTACATCCTCTGGGAATGCTTCCCCTCGGGCCAGCCCCTCTGGCCCCGGCGGGTGGCCTGGGGCGCCCTGGGCCTGGCCGTGTGGACGGGCCTGGGCGGCTTCGGCACCCACACCTGGCACGGCGAGGCCGGCCAGGTGATCGACCTGCGCTGGGGCGGATGGTTCGGCAGCCTCCTGTGGGCGCCCTGCCGCCGGCTCCTGGGTCCCGTGGGCCTGCCCCTGGTACTGGGCCTCCTCATCCTGCTCTCCTTCATGCTCCTGGCCCCGGGCCTGGCCCGCGCCACGGGAAACATGGTCGCCGGGTGGTTCGGCAAGAGCGCCCTGCCCTGGTTCAAGCCCCTGCCCGGGCGGGGCGCGCGCAAGTTCCTGTCCATGATCCAGCGGCCCTTCCTGCGGCAGTCCCCCCAGCGGGACGTGCCGGACCTGGACGCCTCGGACGCCCTGGACCTGCGCCGGGAGACCGAGCGCAGCAAGGTGGACGACGAGAGCATCGAGGCCCTGGCCCGGGCCGAACGCGAATCGGCCGCCTACCGCCGCAACAACCGGAACCCGGACCCGGAACTGCCGGTCATCAATTCCCTGCACCTGGACATGGGCCCCGAGGACTTCCCCCCCGAAGGCTCCCTGGTCATCTCGAGCACCTACGCCACACCCCAGGAACCCCTGCCGCCCCCCAAACTCCTGCGCGACCTGCCCCCGCCGCCCGCCCCCAAGCCCCCCCTGGTGGCCCCCAAGGTGGAGCGGGACAGCTACGGCCGCGTGATGGAACAGCAGCCCCTGGGCCTCACGGAGCCCACCCCCGCGCGTCCCCTCCCGGCCCTGCCCCCCAAGGCGCCCGCCAAGCCCAGGGAGCCCAAGGAGTCGCGGAAGCTCGAGGAGCACCGGGAGCCCGAAGTCTCCGGCCCCGGCATCGTGGACCGGGTGGAGCTGCCGCCCCGGCGGCTCTTCGACCCGCCCCGCCCCGAGCAGCGCCAGGACATGGCCGCCCTGGAGGCGACTCGCCAGCTGGTCCAGCAGAAGTTCACCGAGTTCAAGGTCAAGGGCAACGTCACCGGCTTCCAGCCGGGGCCTGTGGTGACGGTGTACGAGTTCCAGCCCGACCCCGGCGTGCCCGTGGCCAAGGTCCTGAGCATGGAGGAGGACCTGGCCCTGGGTCTCCAGGCCGAGAAGGTGCGCATCGACCGCATTCCCGGGCGCAATCTCGTGGGCATCGAAGTGCCCAACCGGCACCGGGAGATCATCAGCTTCCGCGAGGTGGTGGATTCCCCCTCCTTCCGCGATCCCTCGCAGAAGGACGCGCGCAGCCTGCTCACCCTCGCCCTGGGCAAGGACATGGCGGGCCATCCCGTGGTGGCCGACCTGGCGAAGATGCCCCACCTCCTCATCGGCGGTTCCACGGGCAGCGGCAAGAGCGTGGGCGTCAACGCCATGATCTGCTCGCTCCTCCTGCGCGCCCTGCCCAGCGAAGTTAAGCTCATCCTGGTGGACCCCAAGATGGTGGAGCTGGGCATCTACGAGGACATCCCGCACCTCTGGGCGCCGGTGGTCACGGACATGAAGGAGGCCGGCCGCGTCCTGAAGTGGGTCGTGGCGCAGATGGAGGACCGCTACAAGCGGCTCGCCCTGCTCAGCGTGCGCAACCTCGAGGGCTTCAACGCCAAGATCGTCGAATGCGGCGGCAGCATCGACCTCAGCGACCGCACCCCGAACCCGCGCTGGCCGGACCGGCCCTCGGTGCTGGAGCACCTGCCCTACGTGGTGGTCATCATCGACGAGCTCGCCGACCTCATGATGGTCTGCCGCGCCGAGGTGGAGGAGAGCATCGCGCGCATCGCGCAGAAGGCCCGCGCCGTGGGCATCCACCTGGTACTGGCCACCCAGCGCCCCTCCGTGGACATCGTCACCGGCGTGATCAAGGCCAACCTGCCCAGCCGTCTCAGCTACCGGGTGAACACCAAGATCGACAGCCGCACCATCCTTGATTCCGGTGGCGGCGAGCAGCTGCTGGGCAAGGGCGACGCCCTCTTCCTGGCCCCCGGAAGCGCCCGTCCCAAGCGCATCCACGCGCCCCTCCTCACCGAGGAGGAGACCCTGCGCCTGGTGGAGTGGCTCAAGGAGCGCGGCCGTCCCGACTACAACCACGGCCTCCTCTCCGCCATGGAGACCGACGACGAGACTCCCGGCGCCACCGAGGAGATCTCCGGCGGCGACGATATCTACCAGCGCGCGGTGGAGGTGGTGCGCCGCGAACGCAAGGCCTCCACGAGCCTGCTTCAGCGCAAGCTGAACATCGGCTACGGCCGCGCGGCGCGGATGATCGACCGCATGGAGGACGAGGGGATCATCGGGCCCGACCGCGGCGCCGGGAAGCCCCGCGAAGTGTTCGGAGACGAATGAGGAGGTAGGTATGGTTCCCTCGCGCATCGCCCTGGTCCTGGCCCTCGCCCTGCCGGCACTTTCCGCACCGCTCACCCCTGCCCAGCAGGCCCTCTGCGCCAAGGGCAGCCGCCACGAGAAGGCCGGCTGGATCTACCTCCACGTGGAAGGCGGCCCCCGGGCCCGCGGGTTCCAGCACGGCTACCTCCTGGCGCCCGAGATCGACGGGGGGCTGAAGGCCCTTCGCCGTTCCTGGGAGTACCAGACCGCCACCTCCTGGGCGAGCCTGGTGGAGAAGGCCAAGGTGTTCTTCATCCCCGGCGTGGACACCGAGAACCTGCAGGAGCTGGAGGGCATGGCGGAGGGGCTCGCCGCCGCCGGCGTGGCCACCACCCGGGACGAGCTGGCCGTCTACAACGGCTCCACGGAGCTCTCGGGCTACTGGTGGCCCCTGGAGCTCAGCCGCATCCGCAACGAGAAGGTGGAGCACCACGTGAAGGAGTCCTGCAGCGCCTTCATCGCCATCGGCTCGTACACGGCCGGGGGCGGCGTGGTCATGGCCCACAACAACATGAGTAGCTACCAGGAGCCGCTCACGAACCTGGTGCTGGACATCGCCCCGGACAAGGGTCATCGCATCCTCATGCAGGGCGTGCCCGGCTGGATCCACAGCGCCACGGACTTCTTCGTCACCGACGCGGGCCTGGTGGGCACCGAGACCACCCTGGGCGATTTCCAGCCCTACGAGCCCGGCGGCGTCCCCGAGTTCGCCCGCATGCGCAGGGCCACCCAGGACGCCGGCTCCATCGACCAGTGGTGCGAGATCATGAAGAAGGGCAACAACGGAGGCTACGCCAACGCCTGGCTCCTGGGCGACATCAACCGCAAGGAGATCGCGCGCCTCGAGCTGGGCCTGCGCTACGTGGGTTTCGAACGCAAGACCGACGGCTTCTTCACCGGCTCCAACATCGCCGAGGATCCGCGGATCCTCCGCTTCGAGACCACCACCAAGGACACCGACATCAACCAGTCCAAGGTGGCCCGGCGCCTGCGCTGGCGCCAGCTCATGGCGGCCTTCCGGGGCCGCATCGACGTGGAGGCCGCCAAGGCCTTCGAGGCCGACCACGTCGACATGGCCCGCAAGGCCGAGCACCCCGGGGGCCGCAGCCTCTGCGGGCATTTCGAGCTGGAGGGCGACTCCGGCGGCGACGCCCCCTACGATCCTTCGGGAAGCACCGACGCCAAGGTGGTGGATTCCGCCATGGCCCGGAACATGTCCTTCGCGGGCCGGTTCGGCGCCCCGTGCGGCCGGGCCTTCGACGCGGAAGCCTTCCTGAAGGAGCATCCCCAGTACGCCTGGATGGAGGGCACCCTGCCCAGCCGCCCCACGCAGCCCTGGGTGGTGTTCACCGCAGGGGAAACGAAGGCCCCCTAGCGCCAGTGCAGGAAACAGGTCCTAAGGTTTGGCTTCGGCCGCGCCGGCGGGCGCGGCCTCGGTCTTGGGCTTCTTCGGCACCACCCACACGCTCCGGTCCTTGACCGGCGCGATGCCCTGGCCATGGCAGGCGAGGCAGGCCTGGAGCCGGGCGTCGTCGCCGCGCCAGTAGGCGCTGGCTTCGCCACCGGTCTCGGCCCGGCGGGCCTCGGGAACCTGGGGCCAGTAGAAGGTGAGGCGGGGCTTGCCGTCCGGGCCGGTCTCCAGGGCGTACAGCGGGCCGGGCTCATAGCCGGGGCGTCCCCAGCGGTCCTCGAGGGTGCTCATCACCACGCGGGAGTTCGGGGGCAGGGGCTGGCCGGCGGCATAGGCCTGCTCGGCTTCGGGGCTCACCCACACGCGGATCCAGCGGTTGCCGTGGGGGACGGACTTCACGGGTTCGGCATGGCGGGGACGCAGGGCCAGGTAGTTGAGGGCCAGCAGGGGGGCCTGGGCCTCCAGGTCACGGGGTGCCTGGGCCACGGGGGCCGGAGG
>DBME01000283.1 GCA_002298155.1 Holophagaceae bacterium UBA706
ATGCCCTGCACCGCCAAGAAGTCCGAGGCGCGCCGGCCGGAATTCGCCCGGGCGGGCAACCCCGACGTGGACTACGTCATCACCACCCAGGAACTGGGCCGCATGATCCAGGACGCCGGCATCGCCCTGGGCGAGCTCGAGCCCGAGGGCATGGACATGCCCTTCGGCTTCAAGACCGGCGGCGGGATCATCTTCGGCAATTCCGGCGGCGTCACCGAGGCCGTTGTCCGGAACCTGGTGGGCCTCCTCGGGGGCGGCAGCGTCCTGGAGGAACTGCGGGGCACCGCGGGCCGGCGCACCGCGACCCTGGACCTGCCCGGCGGCCCCGTGAAGGTGGCCGTGGTGCACGGTCTGGCCAACGCCAAGGCCCTCGTGGAGGACCTGCGGGCCGGCCGCGAGCACTATGACTTCGTGGAGGTCATGGCCTGCCCTGGAGGCTGCTCCGGCGGCGCCGGCCAGCCCGTGACCCTGGATCCCGCCGTGCGCCGCCGGCGCGCGGAGTCCCTGCGGCGCCTGGACGCCTCCATGGACCTCCGGGTCCCCAAGGAGAACTCCTTCGTGGCCCAGGCCTACAAGGACCGCCTCGGAACGCCGGGCTCCGGCGAATCCCACCGCCTCCTGCACACCCACTACAAGGTGCGCCGCCGCATCACCGGCGACGGCATCGCCCTCACCGGCGAGGGCGGCGAAAGGGTTCCGGTCACCGTGTGCGTGGGCACCTCCTGCCACCTGCGCGGCTCCCAGCGGATCCTGAGGGATCTCCTGACCCACGTGGAGGAGCAGGAGCTTGGGGAACGCGTGGACGTGCGGGCCACCTTCTGCATGGAAGCCTGCGACAAGGGCCCCACCGTCCGCGTCGCGGGGCACGTCCTGCACCGGGCGGACCTCCCCACGGTGAAGACCCTCATGGAACTGGCCCTGCGCGGGGAACTGGAGCCCAACGAGGCGGTCCATGGCTGCCATTGAGCTCGTAGTCTGCATGGGGAGCGCCTGCTTCTCCCGCGGGAACGTCAGGACCCTGGAGCTGATCCAGGGCTATCTGAAGGAGCGGGGCCTGGAGCAGGACGTCCAGGTCACCGGGACCCTCTGCCAGGACCGGTGCCGCCAGGGCCCGAACCTGACCATCCAGGGTGAGTGTTTCTGCAGCATGGAACCCCGGGCGATCCTCGACGTGATCGAGGAGCGCCTGGGATCCGCAGCCGGAGGCAGGCCGTGAACAGCCAGATGCCCATCTACACGGAGAAGACGCGCTGCCAGGACTGCTACAAGTGCGTCCGGCAGTGTCCCGTCAAGGCGATCAAGGTCCAGGACGAAAGCGCCGCGGTCATGCCCGAGCGCTGCGTCTACTGCGGGACCTGCGTCAACGTGTGCCCGGTGGGCGCGAAGAAGGTGCGGGACGATCTGTACCGCGCCCGGCTCCTCCTCAAACGCCGGCCGCGGGCGGTGGCCTCCCTCGCGCCGTCCTTCGTCTCGGAATTCCCGGGCATCTCGCCCGCCGGCATGATCCGGGCCCTCAAGGCCCTGGGCTTCCACGGGGTTTCCGAGACGGCCCTGGGCGCCCAGCAGGTGACCGGGGCCTGCGCCGCCTCCCTGGCCCGGAACCCCGGGGGCCTGGCCATCTCCTCGGCCTGCCCCACGGCCGTGGAGCTGATCCGGAAGTACCACCCCGAGCGCATGCGCTCGGTCACGCCCTTCCTGTCGCCGCTCCTGGCCCACTGCCGCCTGCTGCGGCGGGAATTCGGGGACGACGTGGGGATCGTGTTCATCGGCCCCTGCATTTCCAAGAAGCTCGAGGCCGACGCCAACCCCCACCTCCTGGACGTGGCCCTCACCTTCTCCGACCTGGCCCGCTGGTTCCAGGAACGTGGCATCGACCCCGCCGAGCCCGGCGGGGCCGAGGACGTGTTCGTGCCCGAGGCCGCCCGGGAAGGGGCCCTCTATCCCATGGACGGCGGCATGGTCCGCGGCATCCAGGGGGCCGGGATCCCGGGGGTTGATTTCATGGCGTTCTCGGGCATCCCCAACCTCCAGGAGGCCCTCAAGGGCCTGGACGGCGAGGGCCGGAACCTCTTCCTGGAACTCCTGGCCTGCGAAGGCGGCTGCGTGAATGGCCCCCAGGCCTCGCGCTCCTGCGGCACCGCCCTCAAGTGGCTCCGGGTCCTGGACCACTGCCCGGGCACCCCCGCCGCGCCCCCGGATCCCTCCGTGGACCTGGCCGCCCATCTCCACGACGACCCCGCCCCCGTTGCCAGCCACGACCACGCGGAAATCGTCCGCGCCCTGCGCACCGTGGGCAAGACCACGCCCGAGGACGAGCTCAACTGCGGCGGCTGCGGGTACGACGACTGCCGGTCCCTGGCCGTGGCCCTGCTGGACGGCCGCGCCGAACCGGGCATGTGCGTCTCGCACATGCGCAAGCTGGCCATGAACAAGGCCAACGCCCTGATCCGGGCCATGCCCAGCGGCGTGGTCATCGCCGACGAGAACCTGGCCATCGTGGAATGCAACCGGCTCTTCGCCGAGATGATGGGGCCGGAATGCCTGCTCATCTTCGAGGCCCGGCCCGGCATGGAAGGGGCCTCCCTGGCCAAGGTGGCGCCCTTCAGCCGCCTGTTCCGGGAAGCCCTGGACGGCCGCGGCGAGCCCATCCGCAAGGACCTGCGGGTGGGGGACCGGGTCATCCGCCTCATGGTCTTCCCCATCGAGAGCGGGCGCATGGCCGGCGGCATCCTCCAGGACATCACGGAGCCCGCCGTGGTGCGCGAGCAGATCATCCAGAAGACCCAGGACGTGATCCGCAAGAACGTCACCACCGTGCAGCAGATCGCCTACCTCCTGGGCGAGAACGCCGCCGAGACCGAGCTGATGCTGGGTTCGATCATCGAGTCCTTCCAGCTGCCCCCCGTGCGCCGCCCGGACAAGGAGAACCGATGACGAGTCCGCGGCTCTTCCTGGAGGTGGACCACCACCAGGAGCGCAAGCACGGCCAGGCCGCCTGCGGCGACGTGTTCCTCTCCCAGAAGATCGAGGAGGACAACCGCGTCATCTCCGTGCTCGCCGACGGCCTGGGCAGCGGCATCAAGGCCAGCGTCCTGGCCAACCTCACGTCCACCATGGCCATCCGCTACATGGCCTCGGACATGGACGTGCGCAAGGCCGCGCGCACCATCATGGCCACCCTGCCGGTGTGCCGGGAACGGCAGATCGCCTACTCCACCTTCACCATCGTGGACATGGACCCCTGGGGCGCCACCCGGGTGCTGGAGTACGACAATCCCCCCAGCATCCTCATGCGGGGGGCTGAGTCCGTGCCCATCACCGCCGAGATCCTGCCCCTGCCCGACACCGAGGGCCGGGAGGCCGTCCTGCGCCACGCCCGTTTCGAGGTGCGCCCCGGGGACCGCATCGTGTTCTTCTCCGACGGCGTCACCCAGGCCGGGGTCGGCGCCGCCGCCACCCCCCTGGGCTGGGGCCAGGAGGCGGTGACGGCCTTCCTTTCCAGGATCATCCGCGAACGCCCCCACATCTCCGCGCGCCAGCTGGCCCGGGCCCTGGTCACCAAGGCCCAGGCCCTGGACGGAGGCCGCGCCCGGGACGACATCAGCTGCGGGGTGGTGTACTACCGGGAGCCCCGGGAGGTCCTGGTGCTCACCGGCGCCCCCGTCTCGCGCAGCCGGGACGCGGAAATGGCCGCGGCGGCCCGGGCCTTCCCGGGGCGCAAGGTCATCTGCGGCGGCACCACCTCGGCCATCCTCAGCCGGGAGCTGGGGCGGCCCCTGGCCATGGACCTGCGCAACCTGGACCCCGACGTGCCCCCCGTGTCCCGCATGGAAGGCTTCGACCTGGTGACCGAGGGCGCCATCACCCTGGCCCGGGCCGTGCGGGTGCTGGAGGAGGAGTCCTCCCCGGACCTCCTCAAGCCCAACGCCGCCACCCAGCTGGCCGGCATCCTCCTGGAGAGCGACATCATCCACATCCTGGCCGGCACCAAGATCAACGAGGCCCTCCAGGATCCCAGCCTTCCCGAGGACCTGGACATCCGCCGGAACATCCTTCGGGGCCTCAAGACCGTGCTCACCACCAAGTTCCTCAAGGAAGTCCGGATCCGGTTCCTGTGATGCGGCCCGATAATCGACCTTGACCCGGGGCCCGTGGATTTAGGATTCTGGGTCAGGCCGGCCCGTCGGCCTCGAAGCAGGACCCCATTGCGCCCATAGCTCAGGTGGATAGAGCAACGGCCTTCTAANNGGTCACAGGTTCGAATCCTGTTGGGCGTACCAGGTCCCGCATGCCGGCACGATCCGCCTTCCCCAAGGATCCCATGCCCCATCCCCTGGTCCCCTTCCCCACGCCCACCCCCGCCGCGCCCAGTTCCGTTCCGGAGGTGGCGCTGGTGCTGGAACTGGGGCGG
>DBME01000062.1 GCA_002298155.1 Holophagaceae bacterium UBA706
CGCGCTGTGCCTGGACGAATCCATCCACAGCCTGGACGACGCCGCAGCCGCCCTGGGCCTGGGGGCCTGCCGGGTCATCAACATCAAGCAGGGCAGGGTGGGCGGGCTCGTGGAGTCCGTGCGCATGGCCAAGCTCTGCCAGGATCACGGCATTCCCGTGTGGTCGGGGGGTATGGACGAGACGGGGCTGGGACGGGCGGTGAACATCCATCTGCAGACCGCGGACAATTTCGTCATCCCCGGCGACACGTCGGAAACGCGCCGCTACTTCCGCGAAGACATCGCGGAGCCGCCGGTGGTCCTGGACGCGGAAGGCTTCATCGCCATTCCGCCGGGGCCGGGAACGGGCGTGGACCTGGATCCTGCAAGGCTGGAGAAGTTCACCCTGCATCGGGAACGGCTGCGATAGATTGTGCTCGATAGCCGATGAGGGAATTACGGCGCGAAAGGTCACTGCGAGGCACCACCCTCGCACCCTCCGATCCCGCCCAAGCCGGCCCAGGATCCTCACCCCCTTCGTTCCTCCCATGCGAAGGATGAGTGAGAAATGAAGATTCCGTGCTTCGAGCGGCGGTGGGGAAATCAGCGGCGCGTCTGGAACCCGCTCAACCATTCTCCCAGCGCCCGTGTCCCTACGCTCGGGGACGTGCGCCCGGAGCACCTTTCCGCGGCCCCATCAGCATCGCGCGTAACCATTCATGCATCTTCATTTGATGGCATCCCTGCCATACTGTTTCCAGGACCATCGGTCGATAACACATCTGAGGCGAGAGGATTGCCGTGAAGAAATTCCACGCATTGTTCGGTAGCTGGGCGCTGGGGCTGGCCCTGGTGGCCCAGACCCCCCTGACGGCCCCCCACATGGATCAGGCCGTATCCAACGCGGTGACCGCCGAGGTTCCGGACGATCCGGACGTGGCCAAGGTCATCGCCCCACTTCACGCGGAGATCGCCTCGGCCTTCGGCCGCGTCATCGCCACCTCCCCCAAGGGCATCGGCAAGGGCTCCGGCCCCGGCGACCACCCCCTGGGCAACTTCCTGGCCGACGTGATGCGCGAGGGCGCGGCCAAGGCCGTGGGCGGCGAGGTCCGCTTCGCCTTCACCAATTCGGGCGGCCTGCGGCGCAACATCCCCTCGGGCGAAATCCACGTCCAGGACATCTACGAGGTCCTCCCCTTCGAGAACGAGCTCGTCGTCGCCGAGTACACCGGCGCCGAGGTGATCGCCATCGTCAAGGAAGGCATCACCCGCAAGGGCGGCGAGCCCTGCTCGGGCGTCCTGGCCAAGGTGGGCGGGACGCAGGAGCACCCCGAGGTCACCATCACCTGGAACGACGGCACCGCCATCGATCCCGCCGCGACGTACCGCGCGGCCACCACGGACTACCTGCTGGCCAACGGCGACGGCACCCCCACCCTCAAGGTCGGGCGCCACGTGGTGCCCACGGGCAAGCCGGTGCGGCAGCTGGTCATCGAGATGTGCGAGCGCGCCGGCAAGGAGGGCAAGCCCATCCTGCCCCCCTGGGGCCCCCGCTACGTCTACTCCCCTGAAATCGTCGAAGCCCTCAAGGCCCACACCCTGAAACTGTAGAGGCACCATGGAACGGCGCACCTTTCTCCAGGCCCTCGGGGCCGCAACCGTCGCCACCGGCCTTCCCCTGAAGGCCAAGGAAGCTGACGGCGTGGGGCGCATCACGCTCCTCCACACCAACGACACCCACTCCCGCATCGAGCCCTTCGGGCCCGGCAGCGGCAACCTCACGGGACGGGGCGGCATGGCCCGCCGCGCCACGCTGGCCAAGCAGATCCGCAAGTCCACTCCCAACGTCCTCCTCCTGGACGCCGGGGACGTGTTCCAGGGCACGCCCTACTTCAACCAGTACAAGGGCCTGGTGGACTACAAGCTCATGTCCATGTGCGGCTACGACGCCGGCACCCTGGGCAACCACGATTTCGACAACGGCGTGGAAGGCCTGGCGGCCGCCATGAGCGAAGCGAAATTCCCCTTCCTGAACTGCAACCTCGACACCAAGGGCGCCCCGGCGCTCGCCGCGCACCTGCGGCCCTGGATCGTCAAGGCGTTCCCCGGGATCAAGGTCGGCATCACCGGCTGCATCATCGACTTCAAGGGCCTCGTCTCCCCCCGGAACCACGTCGGCGTGGACTGGCGCGATCCCTACGAGTCCATCCGTCCCGTGGTCAAACACCTGCGCGAGAAGGAGAAGGTCGACCTGGTGGTGGTTCTCTCCCACCTCGGCTACGACCTCTCGGGCTTCGCCCCGGACGACCTCAACCTGGCCAAGCAGGTGCCGGGCATCGACGTCATCATCGGCGGCCACACCCACACCTTCATGGAAGCCCCGGTCAAGGTCCCCAACGCCCTGGGCGAGACGGAGATCTTCCAGGTGGGTTTCGGCGGCGTGAACCTGGGACGCATGGATTTCGCCGTGCGCGGCGGGGTCAAGGTGGCCTCCATGGGCATGGCGGTGCCGGTCCTGGCCTGATCCTCCATATTTAGTTGAGGAAGATGCCCCGGTGAAGCCGGGGCATCTTCTTTTGGATCCTTTGGGAGTGACTGCTCCCTTCTCCACAACGATGCCCCGCAGACGCCCGGGAACATAGAATTCCTTTGTAACCCGTGGGGTTCCTATCCTTTCCTCTTGGGTAGCCCTTCAAGAAAAGGGCGCCACGGTTTCCCGTGGCGC
>DBME01000281.1:0-8929 GCA_002298155.1 Holophagaceae bacterium UBA706
GGGCCGCCTTGGCGGTGCCGGGCGCAGGGTGGCCGTGGGTGGCCATGGCGGGGGCGGGCTCGGGGGCCGGCGCGCTGGTCTCGTTTTCCGGGAACAGGGGCACCATGCCTCCCACCGCGGCCGCCAGGGCCTGGGCGTGGCTCTCGGGCTTGCGGGAGCCGTTCATTTGCATCAGCTGCTCGGGCTCCACCTGGGCCAGTTCGAAACGCCCCAGGTAGCTGATGGCCAGCTCCCGGAACACGAAATCGATCAGGCTGGTGGAGAACTTCACCGTGTCGCTGCCCTGGACCATGCCGTTGGGCTCGAACCGGGTGAAGAGGAAGGCGTCGCAGAACTCCTCCAGGGGCACGCCGTGCTGGAGGCCCATGGAGACGGCGATGGCGAAGCAGTTCAGGACGGCCCGGAAGCCCGCGCCCTCCTTGTGGATGTCCAGGAAGATCTCGCCGAGGGTCCCGTCCTCGTATTCGCCGGTGCGCAGGTAGAGCTTGGTGCCGCCGATGGTGGCCGCCTGGGTGTAGCCGCCGCGCCGGTTGGGGAGCTTCTTGCGGTAGGTGCGCACCACCTGGTTGGCCAGGGCGTGGCTCAGGGCGTGGACCTTCTCGGGCTTGGGAGCCTCCTCGTCGACCAGGGTGTCGATGCCTTCCAGGAGGTCGAGGTTGGTGGCGATGGCCTGGCTCATCTTGCTGCCGTCGCGGTAGAGGGCCACGGCCTTGAGCATGGCCTTCCAGGAGGCCCGGTTGATCTCGGCCACCTCTTCCATGGTCGCTTCGGCGGGGAGGTTGATGGTCTTGCTGATGGCCCCGCTGAGGAAGGGCTGGGCGGCGCCCATCATGCGGATGTGGCCCATGGGGGCGATGTAGCGCTGGCCCTTGCGGCCGCAGCGGTTGGCGCAGTCGAAGATGGGCAGGTGCTCGGCCTTGAGGTGGGGGGCGCCTTCCACGGTCATGGAGCCGGCCAGGGCGTCCAGGAAGACCTGCGCCGTCTCGTCGCCGAAGTCCTTCTTGAGGCGGTCGACGGGGATCACGTAGGAGGGGTCGAAGGCGGTGGGGAGCTTCTCCTCGATGGCGGTGAGCTCCTCCTCCGTCCAGCCCTTGGCCAGGAGCTGGGAGCGGGTGATGCCGGGGGTCTCCTCGCCGATCTCCAGCCAGCCCACCACGTAGCGCTCGATGTCGCGGATCTGGGAGGGGCTGTAGCCCAGGCGCATGAGGGCGTCGGGGATGGCGCCGTTCACGAGCTTGAAGTAGCCTCCGCCGGCGAGCTTCTTGAACTTCACCAGGGCGAAGTCGGGCTCGACGCCGGTGGTGTCGCAGTCCATGAGCAGGCCGATGGTGCCGGTGGGGGCCAGGACGGTCACCTGGGCGTTGCGGAAGCCGTGGCTTTCGCCCAGGGCCAGGGCGCGGTCCCAGGCGTCGCGGGCGGCTTCCAGGATGGACTTGGGCAGCATGCCGCCCTTGAGGCCCTGGGGCACGATGGAGAGCTGCTCGTACTCGCCCGCGGGGGCGTCGTAGGCGGCCCGGCGGTGGTTGCGGATGACGCGCAGCATGTCGNNGCCGGCGAAGGGTCCCAGCTCCCCGGCCATCTCGGCGCTGGCGGCGTAGGCGTCGCCGGTGAGGATGGCGGTGAGGGCGGCGCACCACTGGGTGCCGGCCTCGCTGTCGTAGGGGATGCCCAGGCGCATGAGCATGGAGCCCAGGTTGGCGTAGCCCAGGCCCAGGGTGCGGAAATCGTAGGAGAGCTGGGCGATGCGGTCGGAGGGGAACTGGGCCATGAGGACCGAGATCTCCAGGACGATCGTCCAGAGGCGGATGCCGTGGCGGTAGCCCGCGAGGTCGAAGCCGCCGTCGGGGGTCAGGAAGGCGCAGAGGTTGAGCGACGCCAGGTTGCAGGCGGTGTCGTCCAGGAACATGTACTCGGAGCAGGGGTTGCTCGCGTTGATGGGGCCGTCGGCGGGGCNNGGGCAGGTGTGCCAGTCGTTGATGGTGGTGTCGAACTGGATGCCGGGGTCGGCGCAGGCCCAGGCGGCGTAGTTGATCTTGTCCCAGAGTTCCCGGGCCTTGACGGTCTTGTGGACCTTGCCGTCGGTGCGGCGCTCGAGGTACCAGTCGCCGCCCTTCTCCGCGGCGCGCATGAAGGCGTCGGGGACGCGCACGGAGTTGTTGGAGTTCATGCCGCCCACGGTGGCGTAGGCCTCGCCGTCCCAGGTGGTGTCGTAGGCCTTGAGGTCCCGGTTGAAGTCGCCCTGGGCGAGGCGGCTCATGCACTGGGCCAGGAAGGCGGAGGCCACGCCCTCGGCCTTGGCCTTGGCCAGGGCCTTGCGGAGCTTCTCGTTGGTCTTGGGGTTGGCGTCGCGGGTGGTGGAGCCTTCCACGGTCTCGCACATGGCGTTCCAGTGGCGGTTCAGCACCAGGCTGCCGGCGGCCATCATGGCCACCTTGCGCTCTTCGGTGACCTTCCAATCGATGAAGGCCTCGATGTCGGGGTGGTCCAGGTCCAGGCAGACCATCTTGGCGGCGCGGCGGGTGGTGCCGCCGGACTTGATGGCACCGGCTGCCCGGTCGCCCACGGCCAGGAAGGACATGAGACCCGAGGAGCAGCCGCCGCCCGAGAGGTTCTCGGTGGCGCCGCGCACCTTGGAGAAGTTGGTGCCCGTGCCGCTGCCGTACTTGAAGATCCGGGCCTCCCGGGTCCACAGGTCCATGATCCCGCCGGGGTTCACCAGGTCGTCCTCGACGCTCTGGATGAAGCAGGCGTGGGGCTGGGGGCGTTCATAGGCGGAGGTGGACACGGTCATGGCGCCGGTGGCCGGGTCGACATAGCTGTGCCCCTGGGCCGGGCCGGCGATGCCGTAGGCGTAGTGGAGGCCGGTGTTGAACCATTGCGGGCTGTTGGGCGCGCACATCTGGTTGGCGAGCATGTACATGAGCTCGTCGTAGAAAGCCTGGGCGTCCGCAGGGGTGTCGAAGTAGCCGTGCTGCTCGCCCCAGTGCCGCCAGCATCCCGCCAGGCGATGGAAGACCTGCCGCGCGTCCTTCTCCCCGCCGTTCGCGGCGTCGATGCCTTTGCGCCGGAAGTACTTCTGGGCCAGGATGTCCACCGCCACCTGGGACCAGCTCTCGGGCACCATCACGTCCTTGGCCTCGAACACCACCGTGCCGTCCAGTTTGGTGATCCGGCTGGTGCGTCCAACGAAGGGGATTCCTGCGAGCGGGTCCTGGCCGGCCTTGGTGAAGGAACGTGAAATTTGCATGAGGTCCTCAATGTTTTGTACAACTGAATTTGAATGCGCCAATTGCACGTGGCGGATACGGCCTTTAGCCGGGGTCGATCTCAAGGGGTTGTGCCGGATGGAAAGGATCACCCCAAGATCTTGGGGCGTCAAGGGGGCGGCACTACGTATTTTTTGCCCGATTAAAAGAGGCTTAATAATCAAAGCATTTATCCCAATGCGGATTTCCAGGCCTTTTTTGAATGCCCCCCCGGAGGCCCCGATGCGCTCCCGTCCGGGGCCGGCCCCGGCGGGAGGCCGCGCCCAGCGCGGATCCGGCGGGGCCTTCCCGCGGGGCGGCGGGGCGGAAATCGGCTCCGTGCTAGCGCTGGAGCCCATTCCAGGCTAGAATGGAAGCAAGCCGGGCCCCATGCATCGGGGCGCGATGAACCGGGTCAGATCGGAAGAGGCAGCCCTAAGTCGTCGCCTTGAGTGCCGTGGCAAGCCCGGCNNCAAGCCGGGCCCCATGCATCGGGGTGCGATGAACCGGGTCAGATCGGAAGAAGCAGCCCTAAGTCGTTCCCCCGAGTGCCGTGGTAAGCCCGGCCCTGGCTTGTACGGCTGTCTGTGCATCGGACCAAGAGGCATTCCCCGGGAGACTGGCGGGGAACTTGAGCTAACATGGGTCCAAGCCTTCGGCCTGACCCATTTCATCGCCGCATTCCAACGCCGTCCCAACCGGGACAGAATGGAGACCTGCAACATGGCGGAACAACCTGTTTCCAATCTTTACGGTGCCAAAGCCCCCGCAGTCCCAGGCGGCTCCGCGGACAAGGGCCGGTCCCAGCTCTTCACCCGCAAGCCCCTTGAACTCCTGCTGGAGGAGATGCGCGGGGAGAACCGGCTCCGTCGCGTCCTGGGCCCGGTGCAGCTGACGGCTCTGGGGGTCGGGGCCATCATCGGGGCCGGCATCTTCGTTGCCACGGGCGCCGCCGCCCACAACGTGGCCGGTCCGGCCCTCATGCTCAGCTACGTGGTGGCGGGCATCACCTGCATCTTCGCGGCCCTCTGTTACGCCGAATTCGCCTCCATGGTGCCCGTGGCGGGTTCCGCCTATACCTACGCCTATGCCACCCTGGGCGAGCTCTTCGCCTGGATCATCGGCTGGGACCTGATCCTGGAATACGGGGTGTCCAGCGCGGCGGTGGCCACGGGATGGTCTGCCTACGCCCAGAGTTCCCTGTCCAAGCTGGGGATCAACTTCCCCCATGTCCTCACGGAGTCGCCGTGGCGCTATGACGCGGTGCACGGCGTCTTCATCCGTACCGGCTCCTACGTCAACCTGCCCGCCATCCTGGTCGTGGCCGTGATCACGTACGTCCTCGTCAAGGGCATCCAGGAGAGCGCCACCTTCAACGCCACCATGGTCGGCATCAAGGTCGCCGCGGTGTTGTTCGTCATCGCCGTGGGCGCCTTCTTCATCGTCAAGACCAACTGGCATCCCTTCGCGCCGTTCGGCTGGAGCGGTCTGAGTTTCTTTGGCCACCACGTGGCGGGCCAGGTGGACCCCGGCGGCAAGCCGGTGGGCATGCTCGCGGGCGCCGCCATCATCTTCTTCGCCTACATCGGGTTCGACTCCGTCTCCACCCACACCGAGGAGGCCAAGAACCCCCAGCGGGACGTGCCCCTGGGGATCATCATCTCCCTGGTGCTCTGCACGGTGCTCTACATCGCGGTGGTGGCGGTGCTCACGGGCATGGTCAAGTTCGACCAGCTGGACGTGAACGCGCCGGTTTCCATGGCCTTCAAGGCCAAGGGGCTTGGCTGGGCCGAGGGGCTGATCGCCACGGCCGGCGTGGCGGGCATCACCTCCGTGCTGCTCGTGATGATGCTCAGCGGACCCCGCGTGTTCCTGGCCATGGCCCGGGACGGACTGCTGCCCAAGGGCATCTTCGGAACGGTGCATCCCAAGTTCCGGACACCCTGGAAGTCCACCATGCTCGTGGGGCTCTTCGTGGCCGTGCTCTCCGGGATCATGCCCATCGACTCCCTGCTCCACCTCACGAATATCGGCACCCTGCTGGCCTTCGTCATCGTGTGCGCGGCGGTGCTGATCATGCGCCGGAAGTACCCCGACACGCCCCGGCCGTTCCGCTGCCCCTGGGTGCCGGTGGTGCCGGTCATGGGCATCCTCTCTTGCCTGCTGCTCATGTTCTCCCTGCCCACGGAGAACTGGTGGCGACTGTTCCTTTGGCTGTTGCTGGGGTTCGTCATCTACTTCATGTATGGGCGCAACCACAGCGTCATGAAGCACTATTTGGAGAGCAAGGGTTAGGCTCCGAACGGATCGACCCGTACCTGATGCGCATTGAACGAGCATTGGGACGCGCCAGCGTAGAAACCTCCCTCGCGGAGGGGGCGCAGGAGTCACGGGAGATCGCCAAGAACTGATTTTCTTTCTTAGCGATTTCCCGTGATTCCTCTGCCACCTCAGCGAGGGGTCTTTTCATGGATGGTGACGGTCTGCTGGGATTTGGCAGGCAAAGGCCCGCCGCTTTCCCAGGGTATCTGCCGTGCGGCCGAATCGGTTGACCGAGGAACCTTTTCCGAACCAGGGCCACGGTGATTTCTCAAACCGGAGGTGTCCCATGGACCCAGGCTTCCCGCCGCTCCGCCGGACCAGCCCGCTGTTCACCCGCAAGCCCCTGGAGGCCTTTCTGGCCCAGGCCGAGGAAGGCCACCGCCTGAGGCGCGTGCTGGGGCCCTTCCAGCTCACGGCCCTTGGCATCGGGGCGGTGATCGGCGCGGGGATCTTCGTGGCCACGGGGGCGGCGGCGCGCAGCGTGGCGGGGCCGGCGCTCATGCTGTCGTACGCGGTGGCGGGGCTGACCTGCGTCTTCGCGGCGCTCTGCTATGCGGAATTCGCCGCCATGGTTCCGGTGGCGGGATCCGCGTACGCCTATGCGTACGCAACCCTGGGCGAGCTCTTCGCGTGGATCATCGGCTGGGATCTCATCCTGGAATACGGGGTGGCCAGCGCGGCCGTGGCCACGGGCTGGTCGGCCTATGCGCAGGACGTGCTGGCCCAGGTGGGTCTGCCGGTCCCCCTGCTTCTGGGGGAGTCGCCCTGGCGCTACGATCCGGCCCTGGGCCAGCTGGTGGCCACGGGCTCCCTCTTCAACCTGCCGGCGGTGCTCGCGGTGGCGGCCGTGACCGCGGTCCTCGTGCGGGGCATCCGCGAGAGTTCGTTCCTCAACGCGGCCATGGTCGCGATCAAGCTGGCGGCGATCCTCTTCGTCATCGGGGTGGGGGCCTTCTTCGTGGTGCGCACGAACTGGGAACCCTTCGCGCCCTTCGGCTGGACGGGGATCCGTTTCTTCGGGCACACGGTGGCGGGGCAGGTGGATGCCGGTGGCCAGCCGGTGGGGATGCTGGCGGGGGCGGCCATCATCTTCTTCGCCTACATCGGGTTCGACGCCGTCTCCACCCACGCGGAGGAGGCGCGCAATCCCCAGCGGGACGTGCCCCTGGGCATCGTGGTGTCCCTGGCGGTGTGCTCGGTGCTCTACATCGCCATGGTGGCGGTGCTCACGGGGATGGTGAGGTTCGACCAGCTGGACGTGAGCGCCCCGGTGTCCCTGGCCTTCCGCATGCGGGGCCTGGGCTGGGCCGAGGGGATCATCGCCGCGGCCGGGGTGGCGGGGATCAGCTCGGTGCTGCTGGTGATGATGCTCAGCGGGCCCCGGGTCTTCATGGCCATGGCCCGGGACGGGCTGCTGCCCCGGGAGGTCTTCGGCGCGGTGCATCCCCGCTTCCGCACCCCCTGGAGGTCCACCCTCGTCACGGGGGCCTGCGTGGCGGTGATGGCGGGCCTGCTGCCCATCGACTACCTGCTGCACCTCACGAACATCGGGACCCTCCTGGCCTTCGTCATCGTGTGCTGCGCGGTGCTGGTGATGCGCCGGACCCACCCGGCGGCGCACCGACCCTTCCGGTGCCCCCTGGTGCCGCTGGTGCCGGTTCTGGGCATCCTGAGCTGCCTGCTGCTCATGTTCAGCTTGCCCGGATCGAACTGGGTGCGGCTGGGGGTATGGCTGGTGCTCGGGCTTGCCGTGTACGCCTTCTACGGCCGCCATCACAGCCTCCTGAGGCAGAATGCCGCTTCTCGCTGACCTGGCGCGGTGCCGGGGCTGCCTGGGATCCCTGGGGACCGGAGCGGTGGCGGGCCTGTGCGCCCGGTGCTGGTCCCTGCTGGTCCCCCTGCCGGAGGAACGGTGCCCCCTGTGCGCCCAGCCCCATGGCGGGGGCGAGGCCTGCGCGGACCCCGTGGCCTGGGCCTGGGGGGACGCCCTGTGGGACTACCACGCGGGCCTGGGGCCCCTCCTGGTGCCCGGCATCAAGCGGGGGGAGCTGGGATGGCTTCGGGCGCTCCTGGGCCGCGCGGAGGGGGCTTCGCTGCCCCCCTGGGCGGGCGGCTACGACCTGGTGTGCCCGGTGCCCACCTCGGGCCTGCGGCGCTGGTGGCGGGGTTTCGATCTCGCGGAACAGGCCGCGGAACTGGTGGCGCGCCGGCTGGGAATCGCCTTCCGCCGGGTCCTGCGCAAGCCCCTGCTCGCCCGGGCCCAGACCGGGCTCCCCCGTTCCCAGCGCCAGCGCATGGGAGCCCAGGTGACCCTCCGGGCGGGGCAGGGGGTGCGGGGGGCGGCGGTGCTGGTGGTGGACGACGTGTGGACCACCGGGACGACCTTCCTGCGGTGCGCCGGGGCCCTGGACCGGGAGGGGGCCCGGGAGGTGGCGGTGCTGGCCCTTTTCCGCGCCGGCCGTAGGTCCGGGTAGCTGGAGGTCCCCTCCGGGCGTCAGGTGGGCCTTCTGGAAAGGCCGTTCCGAGGGTATCCTTCGCATGGGTCCCCAGGGAACTCTGGGGTTCGTCTGCCTTTGTACGGAGTCAACCATGCCTAATGCGTCCACGTTCGTCCCCGGTCCGGTGGGATCGTTCATCAAGCACCACTACCGCCACTTCAACGCCGCCGCCATGATGGACGCGGCCGAAGGGTACCGGACCCACCTCCTGGACGGCGGTAAGATGATGGTGAGCCTGGCGGGGGCCATGAGCACGGCCGAGCTGGGCCTGAGCCTCGCGGAGATGATCCGCCAGGACAAGGTGCACCTCATCACCTGCACGGGCGCGAACCTGGAAGAGGACGTGTTCAACCTGGTGGCCCACGACTTCTACGAGCGCGTGCCCCACTACCGGGACCTCACCCCTGCGGACGAGCAGGCGCTCCTGGACCGCCACATGAACCGCGTCACCGACACCTGCATCCCCGAGATGGAGGCCATGCGCCGCATCGAGAAGGCCGCCCTGGCCGAGTGGATGGGCGCCGACCAGAGGGGCGAGCGTTACTTCCCCCACGAGTTCTTCTACCGCCTCCTGCGCTCGGGCGTGCTCAAGGAGCACTACCAGATCGATCCCCGCAACAGCTGGATGATCGCCGCCTGCGAGAAGAACCTCCCCATCGTCGTGCCGGGCTGGGAGGACAGCACCCTGGGCAACATGTTCGCCGCCGCCGTGATCCGGGGCGACGTGAAGAACGTGCATACCGTGCGAACGGGCATCGAGTACATGACCTGGCTGGCCAAGTTCTACCAGGAGATCACCAAGGACGCTTCCCTGGGCATGTTCCAGATCGGCGGCGGCATCGCGGGCGACTTCCCCATCTGCGT
>DBME01000281.1:9012-10149 GCA_002298155.1 Holophagaceae bacterium UBA706
CGCCACGCCCAAGTTCATCGTGGAAAGCGACGCCACCATCGTGGCGCCTCTCATGTTCGCTTATCTGCTTGGATGGTAGGACTTGGGGCCCCTCCCCGGGGGGCGCCGAAAAAAGATAAGAGCATCCTCTTCTATTGAAAGCGGGCAATCCAAGGACTACACTTGGATCACTCTTGGAGGTCCACATGAAGCGTTCCCTCTTCCTCATCGCCGCCGTCGCCATCTGCGCCGCTNNNNCCCGCCGTCAGCTGCAAGACCTGCCACTCCGCCATGCCCTGCACCAAGGCCAACCTGACGGACGAAGGCAAGAAGTGGATTCCCAAGAAGTAGTCACGACCATCTGAAATGGAAGCGCCCACCGCGAGGTGGGCGCTTCCTTTGTACGGGGCGGAGCGTCAGGCCAGGCCGAAGTCCGAGGTCTCCAGCTCCTTCTTGACGGCGGCCATGAACAGGTCGGCGGTGGCGCCGTCGATGATGCGGTGGTCGAAGCTCAGGCCGCTGAACATCACCTCGCGGATGGCCAGGGCGTCCTGGCCCAGGGCGTCGGTGACGACCACGGGGCGCTTCTTCACGGCGCCCATGCCCATGATGGCCACCTGGGGCTGGTTGATCACGGGCAGCCCGAAGGTGTCGCCGAAGACGCCTGGGTTGGTGATGGTGAAGGTGCCGCCCTGGATCTCGTCGGGCTTGAGCTGCTTGGCGCGGGCCCGGCCGGCCAGGTCGTTGAGGGCCCGGGCCAGGCCACCTAGGTTCAGCTGGTCGGCGTTCTTGACCACGGGGACGATGAGGCCCCAGTCCAGGGCCACGGCCACGCCCAGGTGCACGTCCTGCTTGTAGACGATGTTGTCGCCGTCCACGCTGGCGTTGACCACGGGGTAGGCGCGCAGGGCCTTGGCCACCGCCATCATGGTGAAGGGCATGAAGCTGAGCTTGGTGCCGTAGGCCTCCTCGAAGGCCTTCTTGTGCAGGGCCCGGAGCCGCGCGACGTTGGACATGTCCATCTCGAACACCGTGTACACGTGGGCGCTGGTGTGCTTGGAGAGGACCATGTTGTCGCTGATGATCTTGCGCATGCGGGTCATGGGCTCGACCTTGACGCGCTCGCCGGGGGCGAAGGCCGGGGGGGCAGGGGCCGCG
>DBME01000457.1:0-2374 GCA_002298155.1 Holophagaceae bacterium UBA706
CATCGGGGCCACGGCCCTGGCCCACGTCGAAGCGGATCTGGTCGTTGCCCGCGCCGGGGAGCGCGCCTTCCTGGCCGCCCAAGGCTTCGACTTCCCCGAGAAGGTGGAGGCCTACAGCGTCAACGAGGGCATGTGGGGCACCAGCATCGGCGGCAAGGAGACCCACGACCCCTGGCAGAACCTCCCCGAGGCGGCCTGGCCCGGCGGCGAGGTGGATCCCCTGACGCCGCCCCGCACCCTGGTGCTGGGCTTCGAGAAGGGCGCCCCGGTATCCCTGGACGGAGAGGCTATCGGACCCGTGGCCGTGATCCAGGCCCTGAACGAGGCCGGACGCGCCTTCGGCATCGGGCGGGGCATCCACCTGGGCGACACCATCCTGGGCATCAAGGGCCGGGTGGCCTTCGAGGCCCCGGGCGCGCACCTGGTCATCGCCGCCCACCGGGAGCTGGAGAAGCTCGTCCTCACGGGCAAGCAGCTTTTCTGGAAGGAGTCCCTGGGCAACCTCTACGGCAGCCTGCTCCACGAGGGGCACTTCTTCGATCCCCTGGGCCGGGATCTGGAAGCCTTCCTGGATTCCACCCAGAAGCCGGTCACGGGCGACGTTCGGCTGGAGCTGCGCCCCCGGGCCTTCACCGTGCAGGGCGTGCGTTCGCCCCGCGCGCTGATGCGGCCGGACCTGGCCAGCTACGGCGAGAGCACGAGGCTCTGGGACGGCGCCGAGGCGGCGGGCTTCGCCCGCATCTTCGGGGTCACGCAGATGATCGCCCTCAAGGCCGCGAAGTGAACGGAGCCGCCATGCGCATCCACCTGGACAAGATCGCCTCCGTCACCCGGAACCTGGGCCTGGGCCGGTGGGTCACCCTGGGCCCGGACATCGAGGCCCGCGAGGGCGCCGTCATCGCCGGCCGCATCGTGGGCGAGAAGACCGTGTACAACGAACTGGAGGACGTGCACGGCCGCATGAGCGTGCTCCACGACGGCGACATCATCGTGGGGGCCCTGGGCCACCGCAACGCCCTGCAGGGCTACGAGGGCGTGCTGCCGACGAAGGTGGCCCCCGGCGACCGGCTGCACCTCCTGAACCTGGGCGGCGTCCTGGGCCACTGCGTGTCCAGCAACCCCGGCGTGGGCGCGCCCTTCGAGGTGGAGGTCCTGGGCCAGGTGCTGGTGTTCCCCGAATTCGGCAGCCGCCTGGGGCAGCCCGCCTTCATCCAGTCCGCGGCGGTGCAGGGCCGGCCCCAGGCCACCCCCGTGCCGGTGGTGTACGTGGCCGGAACCTGCATGAACGCCGGCAAGACCCTGGCGGCCTGCGTGCTGGTGCGGGCCTTCACCCAGGCCGGCTTCAAGGTCGGCGGCGCCAAGCTCACCGGCGTCTCCCTCCAGCGGGACATCCTGGCCATGCAGGACTACGGGGCGGAGGCCATCCTCGACTTCACCGACGCAGGCGTCACCTGCACCGGCCCGGCCACGGCGCCCGCGGCGGCCCGGGCCATCTTCACGGAGCTGGCTGACCGGGGCGTGGACGTGATCATCGCCGAGACCGGCGACGGGATCATGGGAGAGTACGGTGTCCAGGCCATCCTGGCCGACGCGGATCTGCGGTCCTGGGGCTCGGCCTACGTCCTCTGCGCCAATGATCCCGTGGGTGTGGAAGGCGGGGTGCGCTGCCTCAAGGACGTCTACGGCATCGACGTGGACGTGGTGGCCGGGCCCGCCACCGACAACCGCGTGGGGGGCCGCTTCGTGGAGACCCTGGGCCTGCCTGCTCGCAACGCCCGCACCCAGGCGCGGGACCTGGGCGCCCTGGTGCTGGACAAGGTCCGGCAGGCGGTGCGCGCGTGAAGCTCGACGCCGTCATCCTGGGCGCCACCGGCTACGGTGGAGGCGAACTGCTGCGCTGGCTCTCGGCCCACCCGGCGGTGGCCACCCTGCGGGGCACCTCCCGCCACGGGGGGCGCTCCTACGGGGATGTGCATCCCAACCTGCGGGGCATCGTGGAGGGGCGCTTCGAGGAGGAGATTCCCTGGGCGGAGTTGTCGGGAAGTGAAGTGCCGGTGGTCTTCTCCGCGCTGCCCCACGGCGAGCTCGCAGCCCTGCTGCCCGGCCTGGAGAGGGCCTGGGCGCAGGCGGGCATCGCCGAACGGGTGACGCTCCTGGACTTGAGCACGGACTTCCGGGGCGTGGAGCACCGCCCGCGGTTCGCCTACGGCCTGCCCGAGTGGAACCGCGCCGCGCTGCCCGGCGCCCGGCGCATCGCCTGCGCGGGGTGCTTCGCCACGGCCCTGCAGTTGGCCATGCTGCCCCTGCGGGGGCTGGACGTGGGCTGGATGGCGGCCACCGGGGCCACCGGTTCCAGCGGCAGCGGGGCCTCGCC
>DBME01000457.1:2387-2652 GCA_002298155.1 Holophagaceae bacterium UBA706
CATTTCAAGGCCTACAAGCCGCTGGTCCACCAGCACATGGCCGAAGTGAAGGCGGGCATGGCGGCCATGGGGATCCGGGGCGACCTGGCCTTCGTGCCCCAGAGCGCGCCCATGGTGCGGGGGATCTTCGCGGCGCTGCAGTTCCGGGTGCCGGAAGGGGCGGACCTGGCCGCGCTGGCCCGCGAGGCCTACGCGGGCGAGGCCCTGGTGAGCCTGGTGCCCGACTCCCCGCGGGTGGGCGCCGTGGCCGGCAGCGCCTTCTGCG
>DBME01000175.1 GCA_002298155.1 Holophagaceae bacterium UBA706
CCCACGAGCTGCTGCGCGCGGGCGCGGCTTCGCTGGTCTTCGGGACGGCGGCCACACCCGAGCTGCTGGGGCGGCTGCCCCGGGAGCGCACGGTGGTGGCCGTGGACCAGCGCGCCGGGAGGCTCCAGGTGAAGGGGTGGACCGAGGACGCCGCGGAGGCGCCCCTGGAGCGCATGCGCCGTCTGGCGCCCCACTGCGGAGGCTTCCTCATGACCGTGGTGGACAAGGAGGGCCGGCTGGAGGGCGTGGACTGGGAGGCCGCCAAGGCCGCCCGGGCCGCCACGGACCGNNCCCTGGACCGCCTGGGGCTGGACGCCCAGGTGGGCATGGCGCTGTACAAGGGCCTCCTGGATCCGGTGGAGGCCTTCCTGGCCTGCCTGGACTGGGACAAGCAGGGCGGGCTGCTGCCCGCGGCGGTGCAGGATGAATGCGGCCGGCTGCGCATGGTGGCCTGGCAGTCCCGGGACACGCTGCGCGAGGCGCTAGGGGCGGGGAAGGGGGTCTACTGGTCCCGTTCCCGGGGGGCGAGGTGGGAGAAGGGCGCCACCAGCGGCCACCGCCAGGAGCTGCTGCGGGCCGAAGCGGACTGCGACCGGGATACGCTGCGGTTCGTGGTGCGCCAGGCTGGTCCCTCCTGCCACACGGGGGCGGGCACGTGCTTCGGACCCGAGGCCTTCGCCCTGGGCGATCTGGAGGCCACCCTCGCCGACCGGAGGCGGGAACCGGTCCCGGGCAGCTACACCACCCGGCTCCTCACGGAAGAGGGGCTTCTCGCGGCCAAGCTGCGGGAGGAGACGGATGAACTCATCGCCGCGGCCACCCCGGACGAGCTCGTGTGGGAAGGGGCGGACCTGCTCTATTTCCTCATGGCCCGCCTGGCGGGGGGCGGCGTGCGTTTCGAGCAGGTGCTCCGGGAACTGGAGCGCCGGCGCAGGACCGACGCCCGCAAGAAGGGCGACGCCAAGGAGGTGAAGGCATGCTGAAGATCCTGACGTTCGACGAGGCCATGGAACGGGCCGGGGTGGTCTTTCCCCCCATCGCGCCCGAGGTGGGCGCCATCCTGGAGGACCTGCGCCGCACAGGCAGCGAGGGGGTGTTCGCCTATGCCCGCAAGCTGGACGGCTTCCAGGGGGAGGCCTTCGAGGTTCCCGCGGACCGCGTCCGCAGTGCGCCCGGGCTCCTGCACCCGGGGCTGCGCGCGCACCTGGAGGAGGCCGTGCGCCGCGTGGGCGCCTTCGCCCGGGCCCAGCGGGTGGCCTTCAGGGATTTCGAGACCAAGCTGGACGGCATGGTGCTGGGCCAGCGGGTGGTGCCGGTGCGCAGCGCGGCCTGCTACGCGCCCGGGGGCCGGTACCCGCTGCCCAGCTCCGTGATCATGGGCGTGGTGCCGGCGCTGGTGGCGGGCGTCGAGGAGGTTCTCGTGCTGAGCCCGCGCCTGCACCCCGTCACCCTGGCGGCGGCGGCGCTGGCGGGGGCTACGCGGGTCTTCGACCTGGGCGGGGTCCATGGGGTGGCCGCGGCCGCCTGGGGCCTGGCGGGAGTGCCCCGGGTCGATCTGGTGGTGGGCCCGGGCAACCGCTTCGTCACCGGCGCCAAGCGCATGCTCTATGGCGATGTGGGCATCGACTTCCCCGCGGGGCCGAGCGAGCTTCTGGTCATCGCTTCCCGGGGGGCCAAGCCCGCCTGGATCGCCGCCGACCTCCTGGCCCAGGCGGAGCACGATCCCGACGCGCGGCCCATGCTGGCGGTGTTCGACGCCGCGCAGGTGGAGCCTGTGCAGCAGGAGCTGGCCTTGCAGCTGGCCGAGCTGCCTGGGGACACGCCCGCCGCGGAAAGCCTGCGCAACGGGTTCGCGGTGGTCCTGGCCAGCGACGCCGAGGCCGTGGCCCTGGCCGACGCCCTGGCCCCGGAGCACCTGGAGCTGCAGGGCGTGCGGGCCGAGGCCCTGGAGGGGCGCTTCCGGAACTACGGCAGCCTCTTCGTGGGGGAGGACGCCGCGGAGGTCTTCGGGGACTACGGCAGCGGCACCAACCACATCCTGCCCACCTCCGGGGCGGCCCGGTTCACGGGGGGCGTGGGCGTGGGGACCTTCCTCAAGATCCTTACCTGGCAGCGGACCCTTCCCGGTGGAAGGGGGCTCCTGGCCTCCCAGGCCGCCGCGCTGGCACGGGCCGAAGGCCTCGCGGCCCACGAGGCTTCCGCCCGCATCCGCGCAACCTGACCCGGGCTACTTGCGCGCGGGAACCTGGATGAGGGGGGTCGCGCCGCCGCTGCCGGAGATGATCAGGTTGCCCTTCTCCCCGATGTAGCGGAGGGCCTGGATGCGCTGGTATTCCAGAATCTGCGGCGTGAGCGAGGCCGAGACGATCTGCTGGGCCCGGGCCTGGCCCTCGGCCTCGATGCGCTTGCGTTCGGCTTCCTGCTTTTCCTTCTGGAGCACGAAGGTCATCTTCTGGGCATCCTGGTCCGCGGCGATCTTGTCGTTGATGGCCCGGGTGATCTGCTCGGGCAGGAGGACATTGCGCAGGAGCATCTGCTCAAGGACGATGCCCCGTTCGGCGAAGGCGACCTTGAGCGTCTTGCTCACGTTGTCCACGAAGGCCTGCCGGTGCGAGGTGTAGAGTTCCGTGGCCGTGAGGCCGGCAGCGGCGTCGCGCAGGGAGGTGCGGATCTGGCCGCGGATGATGATCCCTTCCACGTCCAGGCCGATCTCCTTGTAGATGGTGGGGACCTTCTCCTGGGTCAGGTGGTAGAAGATGGTGGCGTCCAGCTTCACGGTGAGGCCGTCGGAGGTGATCACCGGGATGGCGTCGTCGCCCTTCTTCTGGCCCTCGTCCCCGACCCCGGACATGGTGTAGTTGCGGGTGCGCACTTCCATGGTCTGCACGTCGGCGAAGGGGTTGATGAAATGGAGGCCCGAGGGCAGCGCGTAGTCCTGCGTCTTGCCGAAGAGGATGACGACCCCCGCCTGGCCGGGGTCGACGATCTTGGCCATGGACGCCACGAGCAGCACGACGCCCGCCGCCCACGCCAGGATGTGGAGGAAACCCAGCCGTTGGGAGAGGGGGAAGCCCATCTGGGCCTTGGCACGCCAGGCGATGAAGCCGACGATGATGAGCAGGACGGCGAGAAACACCATGACGGTCTCCGGAGAGGGTGGCTGGCTTGTGAAGGAACGCTTGCAATGTCCCATTGTATCAGGTTGGCGGAAGCTTCCTCGGATGCTCGCTTGCTTATTATGTGTAAAAAAACGGCTTAGCATTTGACCCCTGGGCAGCCCGGGAGCAAGATGGACGACCCGAGCCGGTCCTTCCGAGTCGCCCATGCCCCCTTCGTTCCCGGATCTATTCCTGTTGGACGTGCGGACCGTCCTGGTCCTGCTGTTCGCTGGCAACGCGGCCCTGGGCAGTCTGATCTTCCTCTTCCAGTGGTTCACGGCGGAGGCCTGGCACCAGCGTCCCCTGAGGGGCTATGCCTTGGCCCGCTTTATCCAGTCCCTGGCCTGGCTGCTGATGCTCCAGCGGGGGCATCTCGCCCCCCTGCTTTCCGTCACGGCCGCCGACAACCTCCTCCTGGCGGGGCTCTTCCTGGAATCGCAGGTGGTTCTCGACCTGGCGCGCATCGCGCGCCCCACGGCGCGCCGGGTGCACCTGGGGTCGTCCCTCGCGGCCCTGGCGCTGGTGAACGTGGTGTTCCTCACCTGCAGGCACCCCGCATGCCGGGTGGCGGCCATGTCCGTGGGAGCCGGGATATGCATGGCCCTGCCCTCGGTGCTTTTCATCGTGGACTCGGGGCGGTCCTCCTTCCGGAAGCTCCTGGGCGCCTGCAACCTCCTGCTGGTGGCCGTCCTGGGGGCCAGGGCGGTGGAGGCCCTTACGGACGGGCGCCTCGACCTCTTTTCGACGGGGATGGTCCAGGGGCTCACCTTCCTGCTGCTGGTGCTGATGCTGGCCCTTGGGGGGGCCGTGGTGCTGCTCATCGCCAAGGAGGACACGGACCGCGAGCTGCGGGAACTGGCGGCCCGGGATCCCTTGACGGGCCTGTCCAACCGGCGGGCCTTCGCGTCCCAGGCCCATCGGCTGCTGGCCTACCACCAGCGCTTCGGCCTGGACGTGTCCATGCTGTTCATCGACATCGACCACTTCAAGCGGGTCAACGACCTCCTGGGCCACGCCGCCGGCGACCTGGTCATCCATCACCTGGCGGGGGTGCTGAAGGGCTCCATCCGGGAGTTCGACCTGCACTGCCGGTACGGAGGAGAGGAGTTCGTGCTGCTCCTGGCCAGTTCCTCCCAGGCCGAAGGGCTGGCCGTGGCCGAGCGCATCCGGGAGGAGGTGGCCCAGGCCGACACCTCCGTGGTGCCCATTCCCTACACCGTGAGCGTGGGGCTGGCGACAAGCCGCGCCCAGTCCCCGGACCCCCTGGCGGACCTGCTCCTGCGCAGCGACACCGCCCTCTACCGCGCCAAGCGCCTGGGGCGGAACCGGGTGGAAGTGGAGGGGGCGCCCGCTGACTAGGGGTGTTCGGCTTGCAACACTACGCTTCGGGGCATGCAGGATCCAATCAAACCCGGAGGCACATAGATCTCGCGGAGGCTCGCGGAGGAAAGATCAGGCTCTTGCTTGAAGGACCTGCATTCCTCCGCGACCCTCCGCGAGACCTCCGTGCCTCCGTGTTTGATTGGATCCAGCAATCCGCGGCGCCCCCGGGATTTTGCCGGATCGCCCTCCCCGGTCGTACCGGAAGCCTTATACTGGCGTTGGTTTCCCGGACATATCCCCTACGGCGCCGGATTCATGGAATTCCGAGCCGTCACCGGTTGAACGGAGGGAGGTGCGCCATGAACGCCAAGTTGAACCTGCCGCCCAGCGTGGAGGAGCGGCTTTCGGGCTGGATGCGCATCCAGGAAAGGCGGGCCAAGGCCCCGGACGAATTCTCCGGCGGCCTGACCCTCACCCTGTCGCGCGCATACGGGTGCGAGGGGTTCCCCCTGGCGGTGCGGATTCAGGAGCGCCTCAACGCCGCCCAGGGAGGCGTGTGGAGCGTCTTCGACAAGGCCCTCATCGAGAAGGTGGCGCTGGACGAGGGGATCTCCCTGCGCCTCCTGCGCGACCTGGGGGACGAGAGCCGCTCCCTGGAGGCCTTCGGCTTCCATCCCCGGGGACTGGTCACCAACGACGAAGCTTTCGCCAAGGTGGCCGCCGCCCTGGTGGAGGTGGCCCGGCAGGGGCACGCCATCATCGTGGGCAGGGGCGGAGCCGTGCTCTGCCACGACCTGCCCAACGCGTTCCACTTCCGCCTGGAGGCCAGCCACGCATGGCGGGTGGATGCCATCATGCGGCGCACCGGGGCAAGCCGGGCCGAGGCGGAAACCCAGCTGAAGCAGGCCTCGCGGATCCGGGACCAGTTCATCCAGGAGCGCCTGGGTGCGGACGTGACGGACCGGCGCTACTACGATGCGGTCTTCAACAACGAGCGCCATTCCCTCGACGCCATCGCGGACGCCATCGTCGCCTACATAAGCAGCGCCGCAAGGGTTTAAAAACGCATGGAGATCAGGCGTTCCTCGGGGCTCCCGTCGCCGGTTGCCGGGGGCTGATTCCGGGTGGCCGAGACGGGGATCAGCCGGGGCACCGCCTGGGGAGGGGCCTTCTGTGCGATGGGGGCCGTGACCGGGGCCGGCCGCAGGTGGCGCGCGGAGGGAATCTCCCGATGCCGGCCCATGAGGGCCGTGGCGAGGCAGACGAAGACCCACCCCTCGTTCGCGGACATACCCACCTCCTGGTTGGAGCGCACCCTTACACCGGGATTGTATTAATTGATTATAGGCCATGGACGCTCTTTGGCGAGATTTCGGGAACAAAATATCAGTTTCATGCACCGAAGCCCCGGGTGGCGTGAATTTCAAAAATTAAACTTATATGGATGGCCCTGCATTCCCCTTCGCGCCGCCCCGCCTTGCGGCCGTTCCCTGTGTATCCTTTCCCATGCCGTCACCGAGGACCCCCATGAACGCTGGCACGCCGCTTCCTCCCAATCCCGCCACCCTGGGTCCCGTGGTGGACGCCCTGTGCTCCGCGGGGATGGGCTGGGAAGGCGCCCACTCCAAGCCCAACCTCCGGCGCGAGTTCCNNAGTTCCCTTCGCGGGCGGCGGTGGTGGAGCTGGTGGAGGACTTGCGGTCGGTGATCTTCCCGGGCTACTTCGGGCCTTCGGAACTCACGGCCGAGACCCTGCGCTTCCACGCGGGCGCCGCCCTGGACCGGATCCTGCACGGCCTGCAGGAGCAGGTGCGCCGCGGGCTCTGCGCCACCTGCGCCCAGAAGGCCCCCGAAGCCTGCGGCGCCTGCGCCGAGCAGGCCCGGGTCATCGCCGAGACGTTCATCACCCGCCTTCCCGAGGTGCGGCGTCTGCTGGGAACGGACGTGGAGGCCGCGTACGCCGGTGATCCCGCCCTCACGAACCCCGACGAGGCCATCTTCTGCTACCCCGGCATCCTGGCCGTCACCAGCCAGCGCCTAGCCCATGAACTGCAGGTGCTGGGCGTCCCCCTCATCCCCCGGATGATCACCGAGCACGCCCACAGCCTCACCGGCATCGACATCCACCCCGGCGCGCGCATCGGCGAAGGCTTCTTCATCGACCACGGCACCGGCGTGGTCATCGGGGAGACCACCATCATCGGCCGCAACGTGCGCCTCTACCAGGGCGTGACCCTGGGCGCCAAGAGCTTCCCCCTGGACGAGCACGGCAACCCCATCAAGGGCGTGGACCGGCACCCCATCGTGGAGGACGACGTCACCATCTATTCCAACGCCACGATCCTGGGCCGCATCACCCTGGGCCGCGGCGCCACCATCGGCGGCAACGTATGGCTGACCCAGTCGGTGCCCGCGGGCGCCATGGTCACCCAGCATTCCCAGTGGACGGCGACGCAGATCCATGGGGCGTACAGCCCCTCCTGGTCATCCTGGATGATCTAGCAGGCTGCGTCCTTGGTTGCAGGTGGCTATTTCCTTCCCCCCGCAGGATGGAATCCTCGTCGATCGACCCATCGCGCAATGCCCCAGCGCACTGAAATAGTTAAGAAACT
>DBME01000404.1:0-415 GCA_002298155.1 Holophagaceae bacterium UBA706
GGGCGCGGGCGCGGCCTTCTCGCCGGCGGCGCCGATGCGGGCCACCACGGTGCCCACGGGGACGGTGGCGTTCACGTCCACCAGGATCTCCAGGAGGGTTCCGGCGATGGGGGCGGGAATCTCGGCGTCCACCTTGTCCGTGGAGATTTCATAGAGGGTCTCGTCCTTGCCGATGGCCTCGCCGGGCTGGCGGTGCCACTTGAGGATGGTCGCCTCGGCGATGGATTCCCCCATCTGGGGCATGACGACGTCGAAGGCCATGGATCGCTCCTAGTGATTGAGGGGGGGTGCCTGGGTGTGGTGCCGGGTGACCTGCTGGAAGGCGTGGGCCGCCTCCAGCAGTCGGACATCGGAAAGGGCGGGGCCGATGAGCTGCAGGCCCACGGGCATGCCGCCGGAGAAGCCGGCCGGCATG
>DBME01000404.1:420-719 GCA_002298155.1 Holophagaceae bacterium UBA706
AGGTACATGGCCAGGGGATCGTCGGTGCGGGCCCCCAGCGGGAAGGCCGTGGTGGGGCTCACCGGCGTGGCCAGCAGGTCCACGCGGCCGAAGGCCTCGGTGAAATCCCGCGCGATGAGGGTGCGGGCCTTGAGGGCCCGCTGGTAGAAGGCCTCGTAGTAGCCCTTGGACAGGCAGAAGGCCCCCAGCAGGATCCGGCGCTTGGCCTCGGCGCCCAGGCCCTCGTCGCGGGTGCGCGCCACCATCGCGTCGAAGGTGTCCGCGGCTTCCCGGCGCCCGTAGCGCACGCCGTCGAAGCG
>DBME01000404.1:768-7190 GCA_002298155.1 Holophagaceae bacterium UBA706
TCGGCTCCCAGGGCGGCCAGCTCCGCCAGGGCGGCGTCCAGCGCGGCGGCGACGCCCTTGTCGATGCCTTCACCGAAGTATTCCGAGGGCAGGCCGATGCGCAGGCCCTTGAGGTCCAGCGGGGCCAGGGCGGCGAGGCGCTCGCGGCCCGGAAGGTCGAGGCTGGTGGAATCCAGGGGGTCCGCCCCCGCCATGACCGAGAAGCCGGCGGCCAGATCCCGGGCGGAGGCGGCGACGGGGCCCACCTGGTCCAGGGAGGAGGCCATGGCGGTGAGGCCGTAGCGGCTCAGGACGCCGTAGGTGGGCCGCAGGGCCATGGCGTTGCAGAAGCTCCCCGGGAGGCGCACGGAGCCGCCCGTATCGCTGCCCAGGGCGAAGGGGGCGTAGCCCGCCGCCACCGAGACCACGGAGCCCGACGAACTGCCTCCGGGCACCCGGGACGGGTCCCAGGGGTTGCGCGTGGGGCCGGAGGCGCTGTGCTCGCCGCTGCTGCCCATGGCGAACTCATCCATGTNNCCGTAGGTAGGCTTGAGTCCCACTACGCCGCAGAAGGCCGCCGGCAGACGGACCGAACCACCGGTATCCGACCCCAGGCCCCACAGCGCCATGGCGGCGGAAACAGCGGCACCCGAGCCCCCGCTCGAGCCTCCCGGAACAGCGTCTAAATCCCAGGGATTTCGCGAGGTAAAGAACGCCGAATTCTCGGTCGACGACCCCATGGCGAACTCATCCATGTTGGCCTTGCCCACCGGCACCGCCCCGGCTTCCAGGAGCCGCCGGACCACGGTGGCGTCGTAGGGGGCCACGTAGCCCTCCTGGATCCGTGAGCCGTTGCCCACCGGCGCGCCCTTCCAGTTCAGGTTGTCCTTGAGCACCACGGGGATGCCCAGCATGGGGGTCCGCTCCCCGCGGGCCAGGCGCGCGTCGGCGGCGCGGGCCGCGGCCAGGGTGAGCTCCGCGTCCCGGAACACGATGGCGTTGAGCTGCGCGTCCAGGGCGGCGATGCGGTCCAGGGATCCGTGGGCGAGGAACTCAGCGGACAGATCGCCCGCGTCCAATCCCTCTCTCAGATCCTGCAAAGAACATGGACCCATGCCCCTCCTCCCATCACCTCCGAGTGTGCCACCAATTGGGTTATTGAGATAGATTCTCTATTGGAAACGGGCGGTCCCGGCCTCTGCCATGGCGGCAAATTCCATGGCAGGATCCACGGCCACGCGAATGTCCCCTTTCTTTTTCCTAGGAGTACTGGGTTAATATCACTGACCCAATGGAATGATCCGACATCCCGGAATCCTGCAAGCCGCCACGGAACTGAGATGAACCCATACGAAGTGTTGGAAATCCCCCAAGGATCGTCGCCCGAAGAAATAAAGGCGGCGTATCACCGGATGGCCAAGCAATGGCATCCCGACCGCTTCACGGGTGAGTCCAAAGTCGAAGCGGAACATAAGTTCCGCATGCTGGCCGAGGCCTTCAGCATGCTGCGGGACGCGGTGCGCAAGGAGCCCTCCGGCGTACCGGCCGAACCCGTCGCGCCCCCGCCGCCGCCGCCCCAGCAGATCCAGCTGGACACCAGCGGCGAGGATCGCCAGGGCATGCCCAAGACCGCGGACGACTGGTTCAACGAGGCCAAGGGCGCCCACGATGGGCGTGCCCACGGCAGGGCGCTGGCCCTGGTGACCTATGCCCTGCGCATGGAGCCCGAGCGCGGCGAATTCCATGCCCTGCATGCGCGGATCCTTGACGCCACCGGCGGCGACAACCGCGCCAAGGTCAAGGCCCTGGAGACGGCCATCCGTCTGAACCCCAAGGACATCGATTCCCTCATCCTCCTCGCCAAGACCTTCCAGAATCTCGGCATGCAGGCCCGGGCGACGCGCCTTTGGGAAGTCGTCCACAATCTCGCACCCAACCACCCCATCTTCAACCAGCCCTCGAAGGGTTCCGCCAAGGGCGGCCCCATGGGCAAGGAACAAATCCAGGGCCTCGGGGAGCAGTTCACGGCCCTGGTGGCCGAGACCAAGATCAAGCTTGGCAAGATCTTCAAAAGGGGATGAGCATGCGGGTGGTCTCAGCAGGGCGGACGGAGGTTGGGTGCGTTCGTAAGCACAACGAAGACAACTTCCTCATGGAACCTGACCTGGGCTTGTTCGTGGTGGCCGATGGCCTGGGCGGGCACGCCGCGGGCGAAGTGGCCAGCCAGATCGTCGTGGAGAAAGTTGGTCAGTTCATCACCCACACCGTGGAGCGGGACCGGACCTGGCCCGTGGAATACGACACCGGCCTCTCCNNACGACGGCAACCGCCTCAAGGCGGCCCTGCTCCTGGCCGACCAGAGCATCCTCAACGACATCCGCACCAACCCCGAGCGGGAATCCATGGGGTCCACGGTGGTGGGCTGCCTGGTCAACGGGGACGCCGTCACCGTCGTCCACGTGGGTGACAGCCGGGCCTATCTCTTGAATCCAGGCGGCATCCAGCAGATCACCCGGGACCATTCCTGGGTCGCGGAGCAGGTGGCCAACGGCATCCTGACCCCTGACGAGGCCCGCCGGCACCCCTTCCGCAACGTCATCACCCAGGCCCTGGGAAACGGCGGGGAATTGGATATTTCGGTCCAGGAACTTCATGTTAAGGAATTGGACCGGATTTTGCTTTGTTCCGATGGACTGTCAGGAATGGTTCAAGACGAGGAGATCTGGGATATCGTCCAGAACTCCCCCGACATGGAAGAGGCTGCAGGACGTTTGATTGCCAAAGCCATGGGCAATGGAGGGGAAGACAACATCACGGTCGTGATCGTGGCGTTTGATTCGGATAAAAATGTTTGATAACAACATTCGGTTGACCGGAAGATGAGAAGGGTTAAACTGAACCGCCTAATCAACTAAAGCGAGGCTCCAGGTGGGTCTTTTCGGTGGTAAAAAAAATCAGCTCGTGGGCCTGGATATCGGATCCAGTTCCGTAAAGGTCTGTGAACTGCAGGTGCTAGGCAAAGGCGGAAGCCAGCGTTATCGGCTTCAGAAACTTGGCATAGCCCCGCTGCCCTTCGACGCGATCGTCGATGGGGACATCATGGACTCCAACGCGGTGGCAGCGGCCATCCGCCAGGTGCTTGCGGAGCAGAAGATCAAGGCCAGGGACGTCGCCATTTCCGTGGCGGGCCAGCAGGTGATGGTCAAAAAAGTGACCTTCCCCCTGATGAGCCCCACCGAACTGGCCGAATCGGTCCGGTGGGAAGCGGAAAGCTTCTTCCCGGCGGGCCAGGGCCTCGACGCCTACGCCCTGGACTTCGCGGTCCTGGAGGAGCGTCCGGCGGAAGGCAACATGGACGTGGTCCTGGTGGCCTGCCGGAAGGACAAGATCGAGTCCTACATCGGTTGCGTGGCCATGGCCGGCGCCCGGTCCGTCCTCGTGGACGTGGACGTCTTCGCCCTGCAGAACGCCTATGAGATCAATTCCCCGCCCGGTGGCAGGGACGAAGTGGTGGCGCTGGTGAACATCGGCGCCCAGTTCACCAACCTGACGATGCTCGTCGGCCGGAAGTCGCTTTTTTGGCGCGATATCGCCTGGGGCGGCCACCGATTCACCGACAAGCTCATGGAAGACTGGGGCGTCAGCCGCGAAGCCGCTGAACAGCTCAAGGAAGGCGTGGCCGCCGAAGGCCGCACGCCCGAAGAGGTGGAGCCCTCCCTGTCGGCCATCTCCGACAGCTTCGCCGACGAGCTGGGCCGCACCATCGACTTCTTCCGTTCGAGTTTCAAGGTCGACCGCCTGGACCGGGTGCTCCTCTCCGGTGGCAGCGCCAAGGTCGACAAGCTTCCCGAGATCCTCGGGGACCGGCTGCGAGTGTCCGTGGAAAGGCTCAACCCCTTCCAGCTCCTCGAGATGGATGAGCGGAGCCTCGATCCCGCGGTGATCAATGGAGTCGGCTGCACGGCCGCTGTGGCGGTTGGATTGGCCTTGCGCCAAGTGGGGGACCGATGATCAAGATCAACCTTCTGGGAGACACGCTCGCCCAGGTGGGTGGGAAGAAGGCCGACAAGGCCGACGCCGCCGCGATCCCCGTCTATGCCGATACGGTGGCCACGGGACGCCCGAGCCTTCCCATCGCTGGGGTGCTTTGCGGCCTGGTCATCGCCTCCGCCGGCGGCATCTACTACGTCTGGCTGAACCGCCAGATCGACAAGGAAGCCGCGACGCAGGTGGAGCTCCAGGCCAAGAAGAAGGATCTGGAAAAATACATGGAACTTGAACGCAAGTTCAGGAGCCAGAAGGAGATGCTCCAGAAGAAGAAGGAAGTGATGATGGGCCTCAAGTCCTTCCAGCACCTTCCTGTCCACTTCCTGGAGGAACTCGCCAACGCCCTGCCCGACGACGTCTGGTTCCGCGAGATCACCCAGAAGGGACTGTCCGTCACCATCCGGGGCGAGAGTTCGAGCTTCGAGGCCATCAACCAGTTCCGTAATCGGCTGCTGGAGCAGACCAAGTGGTTCTCGAACGTGAACTACCCGGCCGCCAACAAGAACGGCCGCACCGTCGAATTCACCATCTCCTGTGACTTGAAGAATTCGGCCTGAGGTAGCATATGAACTCGCAACTTCAGAAACAACTGCTGATCGGTGGCCTGGCTGGCCTCATGCTGGCCGTGCTGATCATCTTCTTCCTTGGCGGGAAGCGGGATGAATTGGCGGGGCTCAAACTTACCAATGAAGGCTTGAAGGCTGACGTTGCCAAGGGGCTCGCCCTGAAGGCCAACTACGAGAAGCTCAAGGCCGAGGTGATGGAGCAGGAGAAGGTGATCGATGATCTGATCAAGATCATGCCCACCGAAGCCGACCGCGGCGAACTGCCCTACCGGGTCAAGAAGCTGGCCGACACGGCGGGCATCGAGCAGGTCTCCTTCACGCTCATGGCCCCCTCGTCCAAGGAGTACTACACCGAGTACCCGGTCCAGTTCACCTTCCGGGCCGGCTACCACACCCTTGGCCAGTTCGCCTCCCAGATCTCGGGCTTCGAGAAGATCATCAACCTGAGCGAACTCACCCTGAAGCGGGAGCCCGCGAGCAGCCTCTATCCCGTGTCCGTGACCTGCAAGGTCAGCGCGTTCGTCNNCCCCGCCACTCCCGCGCCTCCGCCGGCTCCCAAACCGGCAGCGGCCGCGCCGGCCAAAAAAGAGACAGGAGACTGAGACCCTATGGCACGGATCGCCTACATCCTTCCAGCCCTGGCGCTCGGCCTTCAGCTCTGCGCACAGGGAGCCCCTGCCGGGGAGGGAGCCAAGGGTCGCCCGAATACCGTCGCGACTCCGGCCCTTTCCGCCGACCAGGGCATCAACCCGGACGACCTCATCGCCGTCCGCGCAACCCCATACCGTCCCAAACTCCAGCGTGATCCCTTCACGGCGCCCACCGACGCCGATCAGACCAACAAGGGAGACATGGTGGATGACATCGGCGTCAAGGGCATGGTCGTGTCCAACGGCAAGGTCATGGCCGTGGTGACCGACGCCCGGGGCTCGGTCCGGACCCTTCCCATCGGACACAAGTTCCGGGATGGCGAGCTGGTGGCCATCAATGACAAGTCGGTTACGTTCCATCAGTGGGAATTGAGCACCACCAACACAAAAATCTTCCGAACCGTCGTCAAGACGTTCAAACGCGAGGAGGGTAAACGATGAATGCTCGCCTGAGTTCCTTGCTGGTCGCAGGGGGCGTGGTACTGGCGGGGATCCAATCCGGATCTCTCAACGGAGCCCTCCCTGACGCTGGCACCAATGCCGCGGCAACAACCCTTGAAGGGGCCAGCATGCAGCCAGGCACCGCCCAGGTGCTGAAGCTGTCCATCCCCGGATTCAACGGCGTACCCCGCCTCCAGGTCCTGCCCAACCCCTCCCGGGTCGTGGTGGACCTCCCCGGCGTCAACCGGGGGGACAAGGTCTCCAAGAAGGATGTGATGGGGCTTTCCTGCCCCCAGATCATCCGTTCCCGGATGGCCCAGTTCGCCATTTCGCCCCAGCCCGTCACGCGGCTGGTGCTCGAAGTGGTTCCCGGCACCCAGGCCGAGGTGACCAGTGACGCCACGGGTGTCTGCATCGTCCTCAACCCCGGACAGGGCGCCGTAACGGCCCAGCTGGCCGCGCCGGGCGTCAAGCCCGCCGCTCTGCCTGCCGCCCCGGTGATGGAGACCGAAGTCGTGGCCGCCAGCAAGGTGTCCGCCCCCGAGCTCCCCGCCAGCCTGCCGGAACGCACTGTCACCGCCGTTGAGCAGCCCGCCGTCGCCGCCCCTGTGGTGGCCGTCGCCGCCGCTCCGGCTCCCGCCACCTATGAGGTGGCTCCGGAAGCTCCCGCGGCCCCCGCCGTGGCTGCCGCCCCGGTCGTCGAAGCCCCCAAGGTCGCCGCGGCCGCTCCCGTGGTGGA
>DBME01000404.1:7197-8988 GCA_002298155.1 Holophagaceae bacterium UBA706
ATCCCCGCCGTGGGCGCGCCCTTCCAGGCTCTGCCCGCCCTGGCGATCCAGTCCGTCCTGCCCGCCACCGTGGCCCAGGACAAGCCCATGGTCACCCCCGCCCGCCGCGAGGAATCCCGCAGCGGCCGCACCCTCGGCGAAGTCTCGGGCCGCTACACCGGCGCGAAGATGACCATCGACGTCGTGGGCGCCGACCTGCAGAGCTTCCTGCGCATCATCGCGGACACCGCGCACCTGAACCTCATCGTGGATCAGGACGTGCAGGGCATCTACACCTTCAAGTTCACCGACACCCCCTGGGACCAGGTCCTGGACGTCATCCTCAAGCACGCCGGCCTGGGCAAGGAGATCAGCAACGGGATCATCCGCGTCGCCAAGGTCGAGAAGCTCCAGAAGGAAGAAGAGGACCGCAAGCGCCTTGACGACGCCAAGGCCCTCGCCGGCGACCTGCAGAGCATCACGCGGCCGCTGTCCTTCGCCAAGGCCAACGAAGCCAAGAACATCCTGGAGCGCATGCTCACCAAGCGCGGCGGCATCATCGTCGACGACCGCACCAACACGCTGATCATCACGGACCTGCCCCGCAACCTCCCCCTGATCGACGATCTCATCGCCCAGCTGGACGTCCAGATCCAGCAGGTGCAGATCGAAGCCCGGGTGGTGGAAGCCTCCAAGAACTGGGAGAAGGACTTCGGCGTCAAGTGGCCCGTTTCCAACCAGGGCAGCGCCCAGCTGACCGTCGGCAGCACCGCCGCTCCCTGGGGCGCCTTCAACAGCCCCTCCTGGAACAGCATCAACAACCTGCCCAGCGCTGGCGGCAACTCCGCTGCGGTCGCCTTCTCCCCCGGCGCCACCGGCGTCACGGACATCGCCTCCCCCGCCGGTGAATTCTGGGTCTCCTTCCTCAGCAACCGCATGAGCGTGAACGTCATCCTCCAGGCCTTGGAAAAGCAGGGCGTGGTCAAGATCGTGTCCTCGCCCAAGGTCGTCACCCAGAACAACAAGAAGGCCCGCATCCTGTCCGGCGCCAAGATCCCCTATCCTGCCCAGCAGGCCGGTAACGCCAGCGGCGCCATCTCCGTGCAGTTCGCCGACGCCAACCTCGAACTGGAAGTCACGCCCCAGATCACCAACGACGGCACCATCCTCATGGACATCAAGGTGGAAAAGGCCGACGCGGACTTCGGCCACCTGGTGGGCACCACCCCGACCATCACCCGCAAGGCGGTGGAAACGCAGGTGCTCGTGAAGGACGGCGGCACGGCGATCATGGGCGGCGTCTACAAGAACAACTCCACCCAGCAGACCACGGGCGTGCCCTTCCTCAATCGCCTGCCCCTCATCGGCTTCCTGTTCCGGAACAAGATCAACCAGGACAGCAACGACGAGCTGCTTATCTTCATCACGCCCCGCATCCTCAAGAACTAGCGGCGGCATGCACCACGGAAAAGGGGCCCGCGAGGGTCCCTTTTTCGTGCGGGTCGGTTTTTGGACATCCTGGCGCTTACCAGCCTTCCTGCCGGTGGCCCCAGGCCGTTTCGTCCACGCCGTGGTGGAAGGGCCCGGCCCATGGGGTTCCGAGCTTTTGCGCCGACCCACGCGCACCGTCGGCTTCCGGTCCTCGCTACGCTGCGGGCCGGAGCCTCCGGTTTGCCGTAGCCGGGCTTCGGAGCTTTCAGCGTACGGAGTGGGGCACGCCCAAACCAGCTCCTGGGGTGACCTGCCTGGCCTGTGAACCTAGCGCCCCGCTTGTGCCCCCCGCTGCTGAACGGCCGGGCTACGGCAAACCGG
>DBME01000278.1 GCA_002298155.1 Holophagaceae bacterium UBA706
CCCGGCCCCGCCGCCCAGAGCGCCAGGGCGGAGAAGGCGCGGTCCAGGCGGCGTCCGTCGCCATCCACCACGGCGCCGGGCCCCCGCCAGTCCAGGATGACCGGCGTGCCCAGGGCCTCGGCCCCGGGCCGGATGCGGGCCAGCACCTCACCCAGGAGCGCTTCCAGGGGCAGGGGCTCGCGGGGTCCCTGCCGGGAATCCCCGCAGGCCTGGAGGTCTTCCACGAGCCCCTCGAAGCGGTCCAGGTGGCTGCGCAGGGCTTCGGCGTAACGGTTGAAGGCATGGCCTTCCCCGGCCCGCGCCTCGAAGGCGTCAAGGATGGCGGAGAAGCCGAAGGCCACGTTGCGCAGCTCGTGCAGGAGGCCCGGCAGGAACACGTTCTGGCCCGGATCGAACCAGGGGGTGCCGGAAAGGGAACGGCGGTCGGAAACATGCGCTGGGGAGGAGGTGTCCACGGGTCGATCCCGGAAAGGGATCCCATGGTAGCCGCGAATTCCCGCGTCCGGTGAATCTAATTGAAGTAATGAATCATATTAGCTACTACTTCAACTTCTCCAGCACCGAGTCGCTGCGGTGGGAGACCGCGATGATATTCTGGTTCACCTGGTTGATTTCCTGGGTGAGGTTGCGCACCGCCTCCACCGACTTGCCCAGGTGGTCGGCCACCACCGTGAAGCCCCGGCCGTGGATGCCGGCCTTGGAGGCCTCGATGCTCGCGTTCAGGGCGAGCATCTGCATGTTGGACATGATGGAGTTGATGCGGCTGACGATGCTGTTGCTGGCGTCGAGGCTCGAAGCCAGGTCGTTCTTGATGCCGGAGACCACCTGGGAGATGTCCTCCCGCAACTGGGAGGAGTTCTCGCCCAGAACCTCGACCATCATTCGGCTGGTGAGCGGCGTGATGAACATGGTGGCCGTGCCCTTGAGGCGGGCGCGGATGCGGGCTTCAAGATCGGTGTCGCCGCTGGAGTCGAAGAGGAAGTCGGGCAGCTCGCCCCGGGTCGCCTCGTCGTCATCGCTGAAGGTGCGGATGTTCCGGGCCCGCGCCTCGAGGATGCCGGGCGCCGTGGGGTTGGGATCCACCACGAAGACCACGCGGGCCACCGTGCTGCTCCCGAAGAACTTGAGCAGGGCATTGCCGCCCCGGCCACCGCCGATGATGCCGATGCTGAAGACCTGTTTTCCGAACCATTCGCTCACGGCAGCCACCTGTTCGTCTGGATGTATAAATGGTCCCATACTTTCAGGGGAATGGTGCCACCCGATGTTGACGCGCGGGAATCCCGCCGGGAGGATGGGACCCGGGAGGCACCATGGAACCCGTCATCCTCACCGCGACCCGGGGCCGGGTCACCCTGCGCCTGGTCTGCGTGGCCCTGGGGGCGGACCTGGCCGTGACCCTGTCGGGGGGGGACCGGGAACACATCGGGGCGGTGGCCCTCGCCCAGCCCCGCCCGGACCGGGGGGAAGGCCCCGGCCCGGGGGCGACCACGTCGGTGCTGGCCATCCTGGGCCACCGGGAGGACGAGGTGGCCCGCGCGGTGGCGGAAACCCTGGCTTCCCGCCTGGGCGCCGTGGCCTGCGTGGCGTGCGGAATCCATGTGGATGGGATCTCGCGCAGCGAACTGGAGGACGTGCGGGAAATGGCCCGGGAACTGACCGATCGGCTGGTGGATCAACTTCCCGTATGAGTTGGACAGTCCCGTGCGTTTGGGCCACCATGGCCGGTGGAGATCCCCATGAAACTCGAATGGAGCGAACGGCTCGAAACGGGCCATGGACTCGTCGACCACCAGCACCGCGCCCTGCTGGACGCCATCAACGACTTCGACGACGCCCTGCAGGCCGGGGTGGCCCCCGCCCGCATCGACGAGATGCTGGCCTTCCTGGAGCGCTATGCGCGGGAGCATTTCCACATGGAGGAGTTCCTGATGCTCCGGTCGTACTTCCCCGGCATGGAGCTCCACAAGGACCAGCACGACCGCCTCGTCCAGAGGGTCACGTACATCCGGGACCTGCGCGCCCAGGACCCGCGCCTGGTGCCGCCGGAGGGGCTCGCCGCGTTCCTGGGGGATTGGCTCCTGAACCACATCCTGCAGTGGGACATGGCGCTCTTCGCGCACCTGCGGGAGCACCCGCTGGACTAGAAAAGGGGCGGCCCCTCCACCACCAGCCGGGCTTCGCTGTAGAAGTCCATGGCCCACCGGGGGCCTTCAAAGCCCTGGCCCGACTGGCCCAGACCGCCGAAGGGCGCCGAATCCAGCCGGAAGGTGGGAGGTAGGTTCAGGAGCACGCCCCCGGCCGGAAGGCGGTCCCCGGCCAGGCGCAGGTGGGCGGCGTCCCGGCTGTAGGCGCTGGCGCGCAGGCCGAAGCGGGTGGTGGCGGCGCGCTCCAGGCCCTCCTCGAAGGAGGCCACGGGGGTGAGGACGGTGACGGGCGCGAAGCACTCCTCGCAGGCGAGGGGATCGCCCTCCGGGACCTGGGTGAGGATGGCCGGGGGCAGGAGGCGCCCTTCCCGGCGCCCGCGCAGCAGCACCTGCGCGCCCCGGGCCTGGGCGGCGTCCAGGGCCTCGTCCATGCGCTGGGCGGTGGCTTCGTCGATGAGGGGGCCGACCACCGTGAGGGGGTCGGAGGGATCG
>DBME01000267.1 GCA_002298155.1 Holophagaceae bacterium UBA706
GATGCGGCCCTGGACCGGCCGCGCGCGGTGATGGAGCACCAGGGCCGTCACCACGGTGGCGAGGAGGAGGAGGACCAGGAGGAGGGCGGCGAGGACGCTGCCGGACAGGAGCACCAGGTCCAGGCGCCGGACGCCCTGGAACCAGAAGGCGCCCGTGGCCAGGGCCAGGAGGGCCGTGCCCGCCAAGGTCAGGGGAAAACCTTCCCTCAGCCGGGTGGTTCGCTTCATGCCGGTTCAGCCTTTGCGCACGCTGACGTTCACGGGGAGGTTCCCGTTCCGCCAGGACCGCATGCCGCCCCGCAGGACGCGCACCCAGAGGTAGCCCGAGGCCTGGAGGATGGGGGCGGCCCGGTGGGATACGCGGTCGCTTTCATCCACCAGCACCACCAGGTGGCGCTTGTCCTTGGCCAGTTCCTCGATGCGCCGGCTGAGCAGTTCGATGGGCACGTTGTAGGCGCCCCGGATGTGGCCCTTGGCCCCGTAGAACTCCATTTCCGGCCGCAGGTCGATGATCACCGGCGCCGATCCCACCATGCAGGATTCCAGCTCGATGGGAAGGAGGACCTCCTTGTGGCGGGCCCTCCGCCAGGCAAGGATGTCGGGCAGCCGGTAGATCAGCAGCGCCAGGAGCAGAAAGGCGCCGAAGGCCAGCGGATACTGGAACTCCGGCCGCGCCAGCCAGTCCCGGAAGGTGAGCGGGACCGGCTCCGCGTACAGGGCGAGCGTCCCGAGGGGGAGCAGCGCGCTGACATCCGACATGGTCGCCTCCGGTATGGTTTCCGCCTACCCTGGTAAGCCCGGGACCTGACGGACAGCACGGGATTCTCCCAAGGGCGGCTCCAGGCCATTATAGACTTGTGGGATACTAGACCGTATGCAAGAACCGGCTTCGATTTTCAAATACCTTCTGGCCGCCCCGTTCCTGGCCATGGCCCTCGCCTGCGGCGGCGGCAGCGCGGGCACGGTGCTCGTCGATCCCGACCCCGCCGTGGTGGTGGTGGGCGAGACCCTGACCCTCACGGCCCGCCCCCAGCCCGACTCCGGCGCGGAACTGGACTGGGAGGTGCAGGAGATGTACGGTGGCGGCCTCCTGCGCAGCCAGGGCGCGGTGGTGACCTACGTCGCCCCCGAGGCCGCGGGCACCTACCACCTGGTCATGCGCGGCACGGGCCGCGACGGCAAGGTCCACAAGCAGACCATCGAAGTGCTGGTGCTCCCCTCCCCCAGCGTGGAGCCCGCCGCCCCCCGCCTCCGCCCCGGCGGCGGCGTCAGCTTCAAGGCGCGCATGCGCGGGCTTTCCAGGGACACCGCGGTGTGGGCCGTGGAGGAGGCCGACGGCGGCGACGTGACCCCCGACGGGCGCTACACCGCCCCGAAAAAGCCCGGCATCTACCACCTCACGGCCACCTCCACCGTCGACGCCTCGGCCGTCGCCCGCGTCACCGTCACCGTCACCGCGGGGGACAACTGAGGTAGACCATGCCCGTGGGTAGGGACGCCGCGCACAAACCCGCTGACCTGCTCCGGCAGGCGGCCCTGGTCGCGGAGGAGGCCCTGGCGGGGTTCGGGGCCGACGGCGGCCTGCGGCAGGCCTCCAGCCTCGCCTTCTACACCCTCCTCGCCCTGATCCCGGCGCTGCTCCTGCTCACCTTCCTCCTGGGCCTGGTGCTGGGGGGCTCGCAGTCCGCGCACCAGAAGCTCACCGGGTACCTGGCCCAGATGGTCCCGGGCCAGGCGGAACGCATGCTGGAGGCCGTGGCCGCGCTCACGCGCCACGCCGGGACCGTGGGCGTGGTGAACACCCTGGTGCTGGCCTGGAGCGTCACGCCGCTGGTGGCCGCCCTGCGGGAGATCGTCCGGGGGATCTTCAAGGGCCGGGAGACCCGTTCCCTCTGGCTGGTCAAGCTCCTGGACCTGGGCATCGGCATGGTGACCCTCACGAGTCTCGCGGCCGTGGCGGCCGCGGGGGTGGTGGTCCACGCCTCGGGGGCCGCGCTCCTGCGCCTTGGCGGCCACCGGTTCTCCCTGGGCCTCGTGCTGCCGTTCCTGGTGACCACGGTCCTGGTGGCCGGGCTCCTGCGCCTCTACGCCCCCCGCGGGGTGCGCATGGCCCACGTGCTGGCCGGCGCCCTCACGACGGCCACGCTTTGGTTCCTGCTCAGGCCGGCCTTCACGCTCTTCCTGACCTTCGACCGGAGCTACGGGCTGGCCTTCGGCTCCTTCAAGTCCCTGTTCATCGTCGTCATCTGGATCTACGTCTCCATGGCGATCCTCCTGCTGGGCGTCGAGGTGGCCGCGGCCTGCCACCGGGGGGACGCGGTGGTCATCAAGCGGCTCCTGGAAGGCAGGGCGACCCCCGCCTACGTGGGCCGCCGGAACCTCACCCTGGATGCACCCGCGGGGCACGTCTTCTTCCGGGAGGGGGAGCCGGGGGATGAGATGTACTTCGTCCTCGCCGGCACCGTGCGGATCCTCAAGGGGGACCACGAGATCGCCCGCATCGGGCCAGGCAGCTTCTTCGGGGAGATGACCTTCCTGCTGGGAATGGAACGCTCCGCCACCGCGGCGGCCGCGGAACCCTGCCAGTGCGTCCTGGTCCACGCCCGGAACTTCGCCATCCTGATGCGGGAGTTCCCGGACACCCTTCGCACGATGCTGGTGGAGATGGCGTCCCGCCTGCGGGACACCAGCGCCAAAAGCCGCCCCGCCGAAACCCCGGAGCCCGAGGTCAGCCTCCGCTCCTGAAGAGCCGCTCCAGGAAGGGATTCCCGAACACCCCTCCGGGGTCCAGGGCGCGCAACCCCTCCACCGCCGCGGCCCACCCCGCGCCGGCCGGCGCCCCCGCGTCGAAGCTGGCGGGGATGTGGCCTTCCATCACCTCGGTGCGGGTCCAGGGGCCTTGCGGCGAGTAGGCCCACCCCTTGGCCCACTCCACCCGCACGGCCGCGAAGGGTGCCTGGAAACGGTCCAGCATCCAGGCCTCGAAGTCCGTGTAGAACGACGTGGCGCCCGCGGTGCCGGGCAGCGTGAGGATCTCCACCCACACGGCGCAGTCCCATTCCGGGTGATCCGCCCGGGGCCGCACGGGGCTCAGCAGGCACTCCCGGGCATGGGCGGCGGCAGACTCCTCCGCGTGATCCAGGCCCGAGAGGCGGATGTCCAGGGGCCCGTTGACCGGGTGGAGATCCCGGCTGCGGTACGTGTCCAGTAGGCCCGTGAAGGCTTCGTAAAGTTCGCTCACCACCTTCTGGATATCGGCGGCGCGGCAGAGGATCGCGTGGCCGCTCACGTGGTAGCGCAGGGTCGAGGCCTGCACGTGGAGCAGGGAGAACCGCGAAGGCCCCCATACGTCGTCGGCCCCGGTAAAGGCCAGGCCTGCGCAGGCGATGGCCATCTCCAGGCGCAGGAAATCCGGAGTCTTGGCGGGGTTGCCGCGGAGCCAGGAGGCGATGCCGTCCGACGTCCCCCGGTCCATCCAGTTGGCGAAGGTGAAGGGATAGGGGCGGTCCAGAACCCAGGCCTCCCCGGGCGCTTGCGGCGTCTCGGACCACACGCGGACCCAGGGGCAGTCCGAGTAGGGGAACCAGGTGACCTCGATGCGCCCCCCGGCCTGGGCCAGGGCCTGGAAGCTGCCCTCCCCCGCCGCGGCGGGCGCCGCGAAGACCTCCGCCACGGGAAGATGCGTATGGCTCTGGCACCGCAGGTTCACGTCCTCGCCCACCTGCAGCGTGGCCTCCGTGACGAAGGCGCGGCCCGCGTGCACCAGGAGGGCCCCGATGGCCGCGTCCTCCCGGGCGAAGGTCCGGACCCGGTAGCGCCGGGTCTCCGGGTCCCACACCACGGCGTCCAGGGAGAGCACGGCGTTGCTGAGCGTGCCGTAGGTCCAGCCCTGCACGCTGCCGGCCCCCAGGATGGTGCCGTGTCCGCCCACCGCCAGGGCCCCGCCCAGGGTCAGGCCGCCGGGGGCCGGGATGGCGGCCATGGCCAGCCCCGCCTCCCCCAGCGTCTCCCAGAGGCGGTCCAGGGAGACCCCGGCCTGGGCCCTCACCGTGCGCGCCCCGGGCGAACCCCCCACCCATACCTGGTCCAGGTGCCGGGTGGCATCCACCAGGAGCGTGGGCGTCAGGGACCGCCCCGTGGTCATGAGCAGGGGCGACCACCCGTGCCCCATGCCCCGGGGCCGCACCTGCCAGCCGTGCGCATGGGCCCAGGCGGCGACGTCCGCCACCTCCTCGGGGGTGCGGGGGGTTGCCACCCACACGTCGGGCACCCGGATCTCGCCGGACCAGTTCAGGAAGGAGGTCTTGACCAGGTCGCCCGAGGCGGGGATGTCCCGCGGGGGATCGAGGGTGGCACCCGGCTCCCGCGCCATGGCGAAGGGTGCCAGGGCCGCGGCGGAGGCAAAGCGGAGGAACTGCCGGCGGTCAAGATGAACCGGCGGCAAGGCGCCGGTATGAAGCGGGCGGGAAGGCATGGGCGGTCCTGGCGATAGGGGTCTGAAAAGAAGTAAACAATCAACTCGATAACGATTGCTCGCGACCCTTGGATGCCCCCAGGCGGGCCTGCGTCCCAGAAAAGCAGAATGAATTGCATTCAGCCGTGACCTTCCGCGCCGCGGAGACTGACTTATTTCCAGTCGATTCCCAGGACGCCCAGCACGCGCCGGAATTCGTCCGGCAGGGGGGCCACCAGGTCCAGGCGGCGGCCTTCACCGGGATGGTCCACGGAGAGCTTCCAGGCGTGGAGCATGGGATGCGGGCAGGGGAAGCGGCGCTTGTCCGCGTCCTGCCAGCCGGTGGAACCGCCGTACACGGGATCCCCGAGGATGGGGGCGCCCAGGTGGGAGAGGTGGAGGCGGATCTGGTGGGTGCGGCCGGTGAGGAGCTCGCATTCCACCAGCGCCAGGCCGCAGGCCTTCGCCAGGAACCGCACGCGGGTCTGGGAGGGACGGCCGGCGGCGTTGACGGTCATCTTGAGGCGGTCCACGCGGTGGCGGGCGATGGGTTCGTCCACCAGCAGGGAACCGATCTCGGGCAGCTTCCGGCTCATGCGCACCACGGCCAGGTAGCGCTTCTCCACGGTGCGGGCCTTGAACTGGGCCTGGAGGGAGGCCTGGGCGGCCTGGTCCTTGGCCATGGCCAGACACCCGGTGGTGTAGCGGTCCAGGCGGTGCACGAGGCCGGGCCAGAGGGGCGCGGGGGCTTCGTCCTCGTCCTCCTCGGGCAGGGTCTCCACGGCGGCGGCCGCGGCGTGGAGACGCCCCAGGAGGGCGTTGAGCACCGTCCCCGTGGGATGGCCGGGACCGGGGTGCACCACCATGCCGGCGGGCTTGTCCACGATCCACAGGCGGTCGTCCTCGAACACGGTGGGCAGTTCGATGATCTGCGGCTCCAGGTAGAGGGCCGGGGGCGTGGCCTCGGGCAGGAGGGTCTCCACCACGGCGCCGGAGCGCAGGCGGGTGCCGCCCTTGGTGACCACGACGCCGTTGACGGTGACGTTGCCGGCACGCACCCAGGTGTCCCACCGGGATCGGGCGATTTCGGGGTGGGCCTCGGTGAGGAAGCGGTCCAGGCGCGGCGCGCCATCGGGGAGGACGTGCGTGACGGGGGCGCTCACGCGGTCACCTCTTCACGGCGGGTGCGCGCGAACACGTACCAGAGGATGATCCCGAAGAGCACGAAGATGATGCCCGTGGCGCGGCCCGTGGAGAGCCATTTGATGTTCAGGAGGAAGCCGCGGTCGGCATCGTCCCTCCAGATTTCGGTGACCATGCGGCCCACCCCTTCCAACATGAAATAGAGCGCGGCCACCTGCCCGGCAAAACGCTGCCGGCCGCGGGCGAAGAGGAGAAGGCCGAGGATGGCGAAGTTCGCGGCCATGGTGTAGAGCTGCACGGGATGGAGCCAGCCTTCGGGTGTTCCGGAGACCCACCGCGCGTCTGGATTGGTGAAATGCACTTTCCAGGGAAGGTCGCAGGCGCTGCCGTAGCAGCAGCCCGCCATGAAGCAGCCGATGCGGCCGATGCCCTGGCCCAGGGCCACGGCGGGCGTCAGGGCATCCAGGGTCTTGGCGAGGGGCAGCTTGAGCTTCTTCACGCGCCAGAAGAAGGCCAGGACGCCGCCGATGACGCCGCCGTGGATGGCCCCGCCGGCCCGCATATAGCCCATGTCGAAGATCTCGGACAAGGGCTTGCCGCCGGCGACGTCCACGATGATCATGAGCACCTTGGCGCCGAGGATGCCCGCCAGGAGCAGGGTGATGGCCAGATCCGAAAGGCTCTCCCCGGGGATCCCGTCCCGCCGCCCCAGCCGCTGGGCCAGGCTCAGGGACACCAGGAACCCGATCATGAGGATGAGGCCGTAGGTCCCGACGGGGAAGTTGCCGATTCTGAAGAGGATGGGGTGCATTTCAATCCTTGGGGAGGGGGCGCAGCCTGGCCGGGGGGAGGTCCAGGGAGGCTATATCGAAACTGATGATCTCACCGTAGGGCCGCAGGAGGGGCATGATGCGGTCCACCACCGCGGGGCGGAAGGCGGCATGGAACTCCTGCGCCAGGGGCGCCCGGGCCCGGCCGAGGATCCGGAATTCCCGCAGGGGGCCCTGGTGGAGCTCCTCCAGGCGCGCCCCGTCCAGATGGGTGTCCAGGATCGCCATGACCTGGGCACGGACGTCGGCGGGGAGGGGGCCGTGGTCCACGGCGCCGGCTTCCCGGGGCGACATGCGCCGCAGGTGGTTCACCGCCAGGGCGGCGCACACCAGGACCACGGCGCCCAGCACGTACGCCCCCAGGGCCCACCGGGATTCCCGGCGGCGGTCGGTGGCGGTGGGCGGGGCTTCGAGGGAGGGCATGGGCGTCCTAAAGGCGGACTACCAGGATGCCATCAAACCGCCCACGCGGCCCGGATCAGCCCAGCACCTGGAAGGTGGAGCCCGCCACCAGGCTCCGGATGGAGGGGACGAACCCGCCGGGGCCGGGCTCCAGGGGCATGATCTTGAGGTCCACAGGGGATCCCAGGGTCCTGAGCTCGGCCTCCATGGCGTCCTTGCCGGCCTGGAGCGGCTCCGGGTTGCTGGCCCACACCCGCACCTGGAGCCCCGCCGCGTCCTTGGCGACGCCCAGGCGGGTCTCCCCCAGGCGGGAGAAGTTGAGCCCCAGGAGGACGCGGGTGGAGCCTTCGTCCTGCTGGCCCTTGCCCTTTCCCTTGCGGTCGGATTCCACCAACATCTGCAGCGGCGACTGGGGGGCCCAGGGCAGCGGCAGTTCGAAGAAGGCCGTGCCCTCCTTGGCCTGGGCCGCATGGAAGGGAGCCTCCCGGGGGGAGACGGCGGGGTCGGACAGGGCTTTCACGCCCGCCTTGATCCAGGATTCCCAGGATTCCGGCGCGGCGGCCGCCGCCG
>DBME01000085.1 GCA_002298155.1 Holophagaceae bacterium UBA706
AAGGGCGGCGCCTCCTATTACGTAGACAGGCTCCTACCGTCCCGTGCGCTCCAGGCTCGCATTATCCCCGGCGGAGATGATTTTCAGGATCTCCACCACTTCCGTCGCCGACTGCGGCCGGTCCTCGCGGCGCTTGGCCATGAGCCGCGCCACCAGAAGGGCGAGGTCGGGCGGCGCCTCGGGGCAGACGCCTTCCAGGGCGGGGACGGGGCCCTCCAGGTGCAGGTTGAGCAGGTCCGGAACCCGCGGGGCCTGGTAGGGGGGAACCCCGGCGCACAGCTCGAACATCATGATGCCCAGGGCGTAGAGGTCGCTGCGCGCATCCACGCGCTCGCCCCGGATCTGCTCCGGCGACATGTAGCGCGGCGTGCCCACGGCGAAATCGCCCGGGTCCGCGGCCCGGGCGGGGGCGGCCAGGCCGAAGTCCATGATCTTGGCGTCGCCCCGCACGTCGAAGAGCACGTTCATGGGCTTGATGTCCCGATGCACCACCTGCACGGCGTGGGCGGCCTCGAGGCCCTCGGCCACCTGCCGCGCGATGCGCAGCACCAGGGGCAGCGGCAGCCTGCCCCGCCCGTCCAGGAGGCTCTGGAGGGTCACGCCCTGCAGGAACTCCATGGTCACGAAGGGGATGCCATCGGCCTCCCCGAAGTCGTGGGTCCTCATGACGAACCGGTGGGTGATCTTGCGGGCCAGGCGGATCTCCTGCTTGAGCTGGTCCAGGAAGGCGGGGTCCTCGGCGAGGCTGGCGCGGACCACCTTCAGGGCCACGTCCTCGTCCAGCTGCAGGTCGCGCACCTTCAAGACGACGCCCATGCCTCCGCGGCCCAGCAGCCCTTCCACCCGGTACCGCCCCGCGAACACCTCGCCGGCCTTGAGCTGGGCCGGCAGGAGCTCGTCGTCGGCGCGGGCGGCGGTTTTCAGGGCGATGGTGGCTTCGGGCAGGTGGGGGGCGGCCGTGGCGGCGGCGGGCGCCTTCACCTTGCCGGCGGAGGCCAGGAGGGCCAGGAGATCGTCCTTGGCCTGGAGTTCGGCCAGCATGGAGCGGAAGGTGCGGGTCAGCACCCCCACCTCGTCCTGGGACGCCACCAGCGCCAGGGCTTCGGGGGTATGCCCCTCGGCCAGGGCCCCGGCCGCGGAGGCCAGGGCCTGGAGGGGCGCGGTGACGCTGCGGGCGGAACGCTGCCCCAGCCACAGGGCCAGGAGGAGCCCCGCGGCGCCCACGGCCATGATGGCCCGCTGCAGGGTCCGGAAGGGCGCCAGCAGCGGTTCCGTGGGCAGGAGGAGCACGCAGGCCATTTCCAGGTCCAGGGCGTTCACGCCACGCACCGGCGAGATCATCCCCAGGTAGCTCCGGCCGTCCAGCTCCAGGGGCAGCACCGGCGAGCGCTGGGAGTCCAGGATCTGCCCCCGCACGGCCAGGAAGGCCGGGTCCCGCTCCAGGAGGCGGTCCAGGTGGTCGGCCTCGGGCAGGGTCGACCCCGCGGTGCGGAAGTGGCTGAGGAGGGCCAGGTGGGCCGGGGCGGAACCCTTCGCCGGGGCCGCGATGGCTTCTCTGCGGATCTCCGCCGCCGCCTCGGCGTCCACGGGGTTGGCGACGAGCATGGCTCCCAGCAGGGCCCCGCCCGGTGAGCGGAGGGTGCGGGCCACGCCGTGGTACACGCCGGGGTTGAGGCCCCAGGAGGCCTGGAAGAACCCGCGGTGGAAGGGCCCCTTGTGGCCGGTCTGGGCGGCCCCTTCGGGGTCCAGGGCCAACTGCAGGATCCCCACGTCCTGGAATTCCGTAGGGGCACCGGGGGCGGTGGAGGTGAGCAGGGTCCCGTCGGGACGCACCACGATTGCGAGGCGGGCCCCGAGGCGGGGCAGGTTCTCCACGAGGGTGTCGTTGAGGCTCCGGGCATCGCCGGTTTCCAGGGCCTGCTCCACCAGGGCGACGTTGCCGGAATACTGGGTGAACACCTCCAAGCCCGCATCCAGCACCCGCCCCTGCTGGGCTAGGATCCGCTCCAGGATCTGGCTGGAAGCCGTGAGGCTGGCCCCCGCGGAGGCCCGCGCGGAACGCCCGCCCTGGTAGTACGCCGCCAGCAGGAGGGAGGTGACGAGGAGGAGGATGGTCACGGCCTGCCTCAGGAAGAACTTCCAGGCCAGGGTTTGGTACCAGCTCGTTGCAAGCCGCATCGTTGATCCTCGGACCTCAGATATACTGGCTCCAGTCAAGCAAAGGAACCCGAAAGTGATGCCCGAGGCGCGTTGGAAGACCGTGATCCTGGCCCTGGGCTGGCCACTGGTGGCGGGAACCCTCCAGGGCCCGGTGCACATCCTGGACCGCAACGGCAAGCCGCGCCCCACCCTCAAGGACTGCGTCGCCATCCTGGAGCCCCTGGACGCGGCCGTGAAGACCCCGGGCCCCCGCTCCCTCCTGGTCATCCGCACCCGGGACAAGGAGTTCTCGCCCAGGGTCTCCCTCGCCACCCCCGGAACCGAAGTTTCCTTCCCCAACATGGACGCCATCCTCCACAACGTCTTCAGCGTCACCCCCGGCAACCGGTTCGACACGGGGCACTACCTCCCCGGCGACGCCCCCCGGGTCAAGCTCGTCGGCCCCGGCCTGGTGAAGCTCTACTGCAACGTCCATCACCAGATGAACGCCTTCGTGTGGGTGGTGGAGACTCCCTTCGCGCAGCTCCTGGAGCACCGCCAGGACCTCCGCTTCGAGCAGGTGCCCCCTGGGTCCTACCGCCTCCGCCTGTGGCACCCCGAAGCCGGGGAACGCACCTGGACCGTCAAGGTGGAAGGGGCGCTAACGCAGGGATCCTGGACCCTGGAGGCCACCCTGCCTCCCGTGGAATCCCACAAGAACAAGTTCGGCAAGGACTACCCCCCGCCGGCGGACGAGACCAGCTACTAGAACGTGGCTGGGCTGAATCATTGCAGGGTGGTGAGGTGGGCGAACTGATCAAGCACAG
>DBME01000024.1 GCA_002298155.1 Holophagaceae bacterium UBA706
TCGACGTTGTTGATGATGGTCGGGCAGCCGTAGAGGCCGCACTGGGCCGGGAAGGGCGGTTTGGGCATGGGCATGCCGCGCTGGCCCTCGATGCTGGCCAGCAGCGCCGTCTCTTCGCCGCACACGAAGGCGCCGGCGCCTTCCATGACGTGGACCCGGAAGCCGAGCCCCGAACCGAAGAGGTCGTCGCCCAGCAGGCCGAGCCTTTCGGCGTCCACCACCGCCTGGCGCACCCTGGCCACGGCCAGGGGGTATTCGGCGCGGACGTAGACGTAGCCTTCCTGGGCGCCGATGGCCCGGGCGGCGATCATCATGCCCTCGAGGACCGCATGGGGGTTGCCCTCCATGACGGAGCGGTCCATGAAGGCCCCGGGGTCGCCCTCATCGCCGTTGCAGACGATGAACTTGCGGGGCCCCGGCTGGATGCGGGCCATCTCCCATTTCCGGCCCGTGGGGAAGCCGCCTCCCCCCCGGCCCCGGAGGCCCGATTCCAGGATCTCCCTGCACACGGCTTCCGGATCCATCTCCAGGTAGGCCTTGGAGGCGGCGCGGTAGCCGCCCTGCGACAGGTATTCGCGGACGTCCTCGGGATCGAGGCTGCCGCAGCTCTTGAGGACCGTCCGCTGCTGGAGGGCGTAGAAGGGGATCTCGGCCCGTCCGCGGCAGGTCTCGCCGGTGGCGGGATCCGGGTAGAGGAGGCGCTCCACGGCCTTGCCGTCCAGCAGTGTCTCGCGCACGATCTCGGCCACGTCGCCGGGCCGGACCTTGCAGTAGAGGATCCCGTCGGGCTCGATGCTGAGGAGGGGCCCCATCTGGCAGAACCCCTGGCACCCGCTGCGGGTGAACAGGCCGTCCCGGGTCCCCTTCTCCTCGAAGTCCAGCTCGATGTCCAGGGTGATGCCCTGCGACGCGGCCTCGTCCCGCAGCGCCGCGAAGACCTTCATGGCGCCGTTGGCCATGCAGCCCGTGCCCGCGCAGATCACGACGCGGCGCTTGTAGTGCCGTGCCGCCTCGGTATAGGCCGCGCCCACGGCCTGGAGATCAACAAGATCCGTCGTGCTCACATACCCTCCATCTTCCGGATGCCTTCCAGGATTTCGCAGGCCGCGTCAGGGCCCACCTGGCCGTGCACGTCCTCGTTGACGACCATGGCCGGGGCCAGCCCGCAGGCGCCCAGGCACGAAACCGTCTCCAGCGTGAACATCATGTCCGGGGTCGTCTTGCGCCCCGCGCCCAGGCCCAGGCGCGCCTGCAGGGCGTCCACCAGGTCCTGGCTGCCCTTGACGTGGCAGGCCGTGCCGTCGCACACGCGGATGACGTACTTGCCCTTGGGGGCCAGGGCGAAGTGGCTGTAGAAGGTCGCCACGCCGTAGACCTTGGCCGGGGGGATGCCCAGGGAGGTGGCCACCAGGCTCATGACCTCCTCGGGCAGGTAGCGGTACTCCTCCTGGACCGCCTGGAGGATCGGTACCAGGCGGGAGCGGTCGCGCCCGTGACCGTCCAGGATCTGCAGGACCTTCTCGAATTTCCGGCCTTCCTGCGGGGCCGTCGCTGCGGTTGCGTCCATGCTGGGACTCCTTTCGTTCAAGGCAGAGCCTCCCCGCCGGCCTCCGGCCGTATGCGAGTCGTCGGTTGTTTCCGGCCTACGGGCCGGAGCGCGGGTCGCGGATGCCTAGCTGCTGCTGTCCGAGAGCCTGCGAAGAAGGAGGGCGAGGCTGGTGAAGAGTTCCAGGTTCTCGACGATGACGTGGCTGGGCAGGTCAAGCGTGACCGGCGCGAAATTCCACAGCGCGCGGATGCCGCTGGCCACCATGAGGTCGGCCGTGGCCTGGGCCGCCGCCGGGGGCACCGTGAGGATGCCCACGGAGATGTGCATGCGCTCGGCGAGGTTGGCGAACTTCTCGAGCGGGAGGACGGGGGTGTCGCCGATCCTGTGGCCGGCCTTGGCCGGATCGTTGTCGAAGGCTGCGACGATGCGCGCGCCGGCCTTCTCGAAGCCGGGATACTTGAGGAGCGCCGTGCCCAGGCTGCCCGCCCCCACCAGGAAGGCGTCGGAGTGGCTGTCCCAGTGCAGGAAGCCTTCAATGGCCGCGATGAGGTCGGCCACGCGGTGGCCGGTCTTGGGCCGCCCCAGGCAGCCCGCCATGGTCAGGTCCTTGCGCACCTGCGTGTGATGCACGCCCAGCACTTCCGCCATGTGCGCCGCGGAGACGCGCTCTTGGCCCGCCGCCCGCAGGCCGGAGAGGTACTGGTAGTACCGCGGAAGTCTGCGAAGGGTTGGAATGGGCACCGACGGGGTGGTCACGGAGGCTCCGGGGAGAAAGAATCAAGATTTTTGTATCGACACAAAAATCATGATTCAAGTTACCGCCTCCCCGGAGGGACTGTCAACCGGGGGGGACCTCCGGGGAGGGTTCCAGGGGCGGGATGGCTCATGAAAATTCCTATAAGGATTCTGAAAAGCATTAAATATTTGCGGTTGTGACGATCAGAAATTAATTTAATTATAGTCAAGCTCGCCTGCCTAGATCACTCTATATGACCAACGGCATAGATTTATTGATTATTATGTAGAATTTAAGAAATTATAGATCGAAGACCAAAAATGGTAATTGATTGAACTGTCATTGACCCATTCCTCGTTCATCTTTTGGCCTGCTTTAGAACCCTGGGGATCCATAAATACATCCATCCATACCCAATAATATAATTCGGTTTATAAAAGTAATACGAAGATATTTGGTAAGATTTATATATCCTCTCAACGTCGGCAATGATTTTATAATATTTTGATGGATTTAATTCAATATTATCAATGCAAACATTGAACTATCGAAATTTTCGCATCGAGCATTACATATAAACAATAAAAACTTAAAAGTCACCGAAATATTAAGCTGTTCCTAAATTCATCTTTATCTTCTATCGCTTGACCATGCCGCATTTTTCTGATTTGATTTAGATCTCTCCTGACATGGAGGGCCATTTGATTCAATACCCAACAAAATAATCAAAAGAAACTAATACAAATAAAAATGCTTATTAAATTAACTATGAGGCTCATAGCCCCTTCTGCCCGACTTATTGCAGCATCGGCCCTTCTTGTCGCGCAGGCCCTCGCAGGGCCGCCTGGAGGCGACGTTCCGTCGCAGCCCCCGCCCGCTCTTGTGGACGGCCCGGCGGCCACCGGCCGGCCCAAGGTGCTCGCGAGCGACCTGTTCGTGTCCCCCATGCCCGCTCCCAAGCCGTCCGAAGTGCGCATGGGTGGCGACTACCCCCTCGGGCCCGGCGACCAGCTGGCCTTGACGACCTTCGGCAGCCTGACCCTTTCGAAGGTCCTCACCGTCGATCGGGGCGGCAAGGTGAGCGTGCCCGAGGTGGGCATCGCCACCGTGGCGGGCCTGACCCTGGACGGCGCAAGGACCGCGCTCCGGGCCCTGCTGGCCCGGCGTCACGCGGGGATCGAGGAGTTCAGCCTGGAGGTGGTGGGACTCCATGACGTCCAGGTCTTCGTCATCGGCGACGTCCCCCGCCCGGGTTCCTACTTGGTGCCGGGCGTGACGTCGGCGGTGTCCTTGCTCAGCCTCGCCGGTGGTCCCGGGCCGGAGGGCACCTATCGCACCATCCAGCACCTGCGCGGCGGGAAGGTGCTCCGGACCCTCGATCTCTATGCCCTCCGCTTCCAGGGGGAAGGTATGCGCGGCCCCACCTTCCAGGATGGCGATTGTCTTTTCGTGCCGCTTGCCGGGCGCCGGATCACCCTCGCGGGAGCCTTCCGCCGGAGCCCCGAGCCCGCCGGGACCCTGGTGGAACTGAAGGACGGGGAAGGCGCCGCCGACGCGGTCCGCTTCGCGGGGGGGCTCCAGGCCACCGCGAGCCGAATCCTCCTCACCGTGCAGCGGACCAGTCCCGACGGCATCACCGGGGTGACGGACATCTCCAACGACCCCCGGGGGTTGGCGGAGGCCAGGCTCTTCGACGCGGACACCCTGCGGGCGCTGCCCCGCCGGGAGCGGGCGCACCAGTTCGTGGAGACCGCCGGCGCCGTGGCGGTCCCGGGGCGCTTCGCCTTCCGGGAAGGCATGAAGGTGCACGATCTGCTGACCCTCAGGACGCCCGGCGACCAGGTCCTGCCGCGCACCTACCGGAGGCGGGGCGAGATCCTCCGCACCAGCCCCGACGGGGCCACGCGCCTCCTTGCCTTCGATGTGGACGGGGCCCTCCGGCGCGACCCCCGGCATGACCTCATGCTCGAGGCCCGGGACCGGGTGTCCCTATCCGACGTCGCGGAACTCCGCCGCCCCGAGACGGTGACGGTGCTGGGCCCCCTGGCCCGGCCCGGGACCTATCCCTGGCACACGGGGATGAGGGCCTCGGACCTCCTCTTCCTGGCCGGCGTCCCGGACCTCCGGGCCTCGCGCCGGGAAGCGGAACTGGCCCGGTTCCCCGCCGGCGGGACCGGAGCCGTGCTCCGCCTGGACCTCGCGCGCCTGCTGCCCACGGAGAAGGGAGCGCCCGTGAACCTGGATGACGAAGCGGTCAATCCCGTCCTCGCGCCCTTCGACCGGGTGACCGTCTACGAGGATCCCGCCTTCCAGCTCCAGCCCACCGTCCGCATCTCGGGTCAGGTGGGAAGGCCCGGCTCCTACGTGCTGGGGCCGGATTCCCGGACCCTCGGCCAGCTCCTCCGCAGGGCGGGGGGCTTCACCTCCGAGGCCATGCCCGCGGGGACGGTCTTCCTGCGGTCCGTGCCCGCGCCCGTGGAGGGCGTCCCCGCCGGCGCCTCGGAGGCCGCGGTCAACGATGTCCTCCAGCGCCTCAATGAAACCCGCAGGGACCGGTCCTCCGGCAAACCGGAACCCAGCCCGCTGCTCCATGGCCTGCTCGCAGGGACCACCCGGCGCCTTGTGGTGGACGTCCCCGCGGCCATCTCCGCGGACCCGCGCCGGGACGTGGCGTTGCAGGACGGGGATGAGATCCACGTGCCGCGGCGCACCGACTCCGTCTTCGTGGCGGGGGAGGTGGCCAGTCCCTACGCCACCTTCCACGTGCAGGCCGGAGACCGGGTCAAGGACGTGGTGAAACTGGCGGGCGGGTACACCCGCAACGCCGACACGTCGCAGGTGCGGCTCCTGAAGGCCAGCGGCCGCATCGTCGACGAGGGGGTGGCGCGGGCCGTGATGGAGCCCGGGGACACCCTGCTGGTTCCCCAGCGCCTGCGCAAGGACATCCTCTGGCAGGACTCGCTCCTGGCCATGACGCCCCTTGCCGTGCTGTGGAACGCCATAAGCCGCTGAAGTCCTTCCGGATGGGCCGGATGGGCTTTTACCCCAGAAAGAACGGAAGTCGAACATGTCCTGCGCCGAAGAGACCGCCAAACCAACCCTGGGGCCCTGGCCCCGAAGGGTCGCGCACGTCCGTATGGACAAGCAGCCATGGGTGCGCCGCGGGGGCAAGCTCCTCCTGGACTTCGCCCTGGCCTTCCTGGCATGGATCCTGGCGGCAAGCCTGGAAGGGGACTCTCCCTGGGACCCCGGGGGACTCGTCTTCTTCCTGTGCATGGCCATGGTCATCAACCTGGCGCTCCACCTCTCCTCGCAGCACTACCGACTGCTCGAAATGAGGGAGGCCAAGGCCATCCTCTTCGGTGACCTTGGGCTCATGGCGGCCGTCCTGGCCTTCTGCGCCGTGAGGGGGGGGACCGCCCCGGCGATCACGGGCCGGGACGCGGCCATGGTGGCCTGCCTCCTCTGCGGCGTGCTCTGGTTCCTGGCCCGTCTCGCGGCGGGGGCCCTTTCGGGCATGCGCCGGCCGGATCGGACGGGACGTCTGGAACGGACCCTGATCGTGGGAGCGGGCAGGGCGGGCATGCGGCTCTGCCAGGAGGTCCTCGAACACCCGCGCCTTGCCCTGCAGGTGGTGGGTTTCGTGGACGATGCGCCGGAGAAGCAGGGACTGCGGATCCAGGGCGTCCCCGTCCTGGGAGCCACCGATCGGCTGGCCGAGTTCATCCGGGAGCGCCACGCCTCGACGGTCATCCTCGGCATGGCCGGCGTGGCCGGGGCGCGCCTGCGGGAGCTGAGCCGCGGCCTGGAGGCCCAGGGCGTGAAGGTCAAGACTGTGCCCGGGATCCAGGAGCTGGTGGGGGACCACCCCTGGAAGCCGGAGTGGCGGGACGTGGCCATCGAGGACCTCCTGCGCCGCGACCCGGTGACCCTGGACACCGCCGCGATCCGCAAGGCCCTGGAGGGCACCGTCGCCCTCATCACCGGCGCCGGCGGCTCCATCGGCAGCGAGCTGGCGCGCAGGGTCGCCTCCTTCGGCCCCCGCCGGCTGGTGCTGCTGGGACGGGGTGAGAACAGCCTCTGGGAGATCGAGCGCGACCTGGCCCGGCGCTTTCCCGCCCTGCGCACGGACGTGGCCCTGTGCGACGTGCGGGACCCGGCGCGCCTCGCGCAGGTCTTCAGGGACCACGCGCCCGCCGCGGTCTTCCACGCGGCGGCCCACAAGCACGTGCCCTACCTGGAACTGCAGCCCGAGGAGGCCGTGCTCAACAACATCTTCGGAACCCGCAACGTCCTGCGGGCGGCCCTGGATGTGGGGGCGGGCGTGTTCGTGAACGTGTCCACGGACAAGGCCGTCAACCCCGTGAACGTCCTGGGCGTAAGCAAGCGCATCGGCGAGAACCTCGTCACCCAGGCCGCGGCCCACGCCCCGGCGGGCTCCCGCTACGTGAGCGTTCGTTTCGGCAACGTCCTGGGGAGCCGCGGCAGCGTCATCCCGCTCTTCCGCGAGCAGATCGCGCGGGGCGGCCCCATCACGGTCACCCATCCGGACATGACCCGCTACTTCATGACCATCCCTGAAGCGGTGCAGCTGGTGCTGCAGGCGGGGATCCTGGGCGGGACCGCCAAGGTGTACGCCCTGGACATGGGCGAACCGGTGAAGATCCTGGACCTGGCCCTGGACATGGCGCGCCTCTCGGGGCTCCGGGCCGGGGTGGACATCGACATCCAGTTCACCGGGACCCGCCCGGGGGAAAAGCTCGTGGAGGAGCTGTTCACCGACCTTGAGAGCCGCCAGGCAGCAGTCCACGCCAAGGTTTTCGAAGCCCTGCAGGACCGCCAGGATCCGACGTTCCTGGAACGGGGCCTCGAGGCCCTCGAGAACGCCGTGACCCTCCCCGCGGACCTGCGCCAGAAGGCGATCCTCGCCTGGTTCCAGAAGCTGGTGCCCGCCTACCGGCCCTCCCCCTCGGGAATGGGGCGTCACCTGGCTGGAAACGGCGCCTCGCTGTCCCTGGAGACCGAGACGATCCCCTCCGGTAGCGCCCGCACATGATCCGCATCCCCCGCCTTCCGTCCGGGCTCCGCAAGCCCCTGGCCCACGCCCTCCTGGCTGGCATCGCCGCGGCGTGCGCGGCGATGCTCATGCAGGACGTCTTCACCTGCGAGGCGCGGATCCTCCCGGATTCCGGACACGGTTCGAACCCGGGACGCACCGGGGTCTGGGCGCCCTCCGCGCCCCCCGTGACGCCGGGGACCCGGGAGGACGGCCCCACGGTCATCTACGCGGAGATCCTGGCGAGCCGCAGGCTGGCCAGCCGCCTCCTGGAGTCGGACTACGCGTACCCGTGCCGCACCTGGCGGTTCGGCAAGGCGAGCGCCGTGCACGGAACCCTCCTCGCCTACCTGGACGCCCCGGACGTGGACCGCGCCATGGGCTCCTTCCGCCGGCTGTTCACGGTGGAGCGCAATCCCAAGTCAGGGCTCCTCACCCTCGCCGCCGCAACCCGGTCGCCCGAGCTTTCCCGCCTGGTGGTGCGGGCCGCCGTGGAGGAACTGCGCCGGGCGCTGGTGGAGTTCGGCCAGGCGGAGGGCCGGAACCGGGCCCGCTCCGCCCGGGAGCGCCTGGACGAGGTCCAGGCCCTGTACAGCGAGAAGACCAATGCCTTCCAGCGGTTCCAGGACGCGAACCGCAACTGGGAGGCGAGCCCCTCGCCCAACCTCCGCTTCCAGGGGAACCAGATGAAGGAGCAGCTGGCCCTGTGGCGGCAGGTCCTGGCCAACCTCACCCTCAACCACGAGCAGGCCCTCCTGGAGGCCCGCAACGACGCCCAGACGCTGCTGGTGCTGGACCCGGGGGATCTTCCCCTGGCCAAGAGCCGGCCCCACCGGTCCCTCATCGTCCTGGGCGCCATGGCCCTCGCCGGCGCGGCGAGCTGGGCCTTCATCAACCACGCAACGGTTTACGACCTGTTCATAGCCAAGGAGACCCCATGACCCTCGACACCCTTTCCACCCACAAGACCGCCCTCATCCGGAAGTTCGAGAACCGCACCGCCCTCGTGGGCGTCGTGGGTCTGGGCTACGTGGGCCTGCCCCTGGCCGTGGAGAAGGCCAAGGTGGGCTTCAAGGTGCTGGGCTTCGACCGGAACGCCACCCGGGTGGCGGAGATCAACCTGGGCGTGAACTACATCGAGGACGTGAAGGACGAGGAGCTGCGGGATCTGGTCCTGGAAGGTCACCTCCTGGAAGCCACCTCCGAGTGGGGGCGCCTGACCGCCATGGACGCGGTGGTCATCTGCGTGCCCACCCCCCTTACCCGGAACCTCACCCCGGACCTGCAGTTCGTGGAGACGGTGACAAGGGAGGTGGCGCGCCGCCTGCGCCCGGGCCAGTTCATCTGCCTCGAGAGCACCAGCTATCCCGGCACCACCGAGGAGGTCATCAAGCCCATCCTGGAATCCACCGGCCTGCGGGAGGGCGAGGACTTCCACTTGGCCTTCAGCCCCGAGCGCGTGGACCCGGGCAACAAGCGCTACACCACCAAGAACACCAGCAAGGTGGTGGGCGCGGCCTGCCCCGCGAGCCTGGAAGTGGCCCTGAGCTTCTACCGCCAGACGATCCTGGAGGTCATCCCGGTGAGCTCCGCCCGCATCGCCGAGATGGTCAAGGTCTTCGAGAACACCTTCCGCGCCGTGAACATCGCCCTGGTCAACGAGCTGGCCATGCTCTGCGACCGCATGGGCATGGACGTGTGGGAGGCCCTGGACGCCGCCGGCACCAAGCCCTTCGGCATCATGCCCTTCTATCCCGGCCCCGGCGTGGGCGGGCACTGCATCCCGCTGGATCCCCACTACCTGGAATGGAAGGCCCGGGAGTACGGCTTCAACACCCGCTTCATCGCCCTGGCGGGGGAGATCAACCGCCGCATGCCGGAGTTCGTCGTGGGCAAGGCCATGCGCCTGCTCAGCGACCATGGCCTGGGCCTGAAATCCGCGCGGGTGCTGGCCCTGGGAATGGCCTACAAGAAGGACGTGGACGACGCCAGGGAGAGCCCCTCCGCGGAGGTCCTCTCCCTGCTCCAGGCCCGGGGCGCCCGGGTGGAGTACCACGACCCCCACGTGCCGCGGTTCGGCGCGGGGGGAACGGAGCTCCGCAGCGTGGCCCTCGACGCCGAGACCCTGGACCGGGCCGACCTGGTGATCATCCTCACGGACCACACGGATGTCGACTATGCCTGCGTGGTGCGCCACGCCCATCTGGTCCTGGACACCCGCAACGCCACCCGCGGACTCGTGTGCGACCGCGAGAAGGTGGTGCTCTTGTGAACGGCTCGCCGAAGGTGGCCGTGGCGGGCGCCGGCGCCTGGGGCCGGAACCACGTGCGCACCCTCCACGGGCTGGGCGCCCTGGCCGGCGTCGTGGACGTGTCGGCGGAAGCCTGCGCCTGGATGCGGGAGACCTATCCCGAAGTGCCGGCCTGGACGTCGCTGGCCGAGGCCTGCCAGGGGGAGCCCGGCCTGCGGGGCCTCGTGGTGGCCACCCCGGCCCCCACCCATACGGAACTGACCCTGGAGGCCCTGGGCCAGGGCCTGGGGGTCCTGGTGGAAAAGCCCATGACCCTGGTCTCGGGCGAGGCCCGGGACCTGGTGGAGCGGGCCGAGGCCGGGGGCAGCACCCTCATGGTCGGGCACCTGCTCCTGTACCAGCCCGCCATCCAGGAATTGAAGCGCCTGCTGGACGGGGGCGTCGTGGGCAAGGTGCATCGGTTCCATTTCGAGCGGATGCAGCTGGGCCGCGTGCGCTCCGCCGAGAACGCGCTGTGGAGCCTGGCGCCCCACGACGTGGCCGTCCTCCTCCACCTGGCCGGCGAGGCGCCCAGCACCGTGGAAGCCTCGGGAGCGGCCTTCCTGCAGCCGGGCATCCACGATGACGTCCACCTGGAACTCACCTTCCCCCAGGGCTGCAGCGCCCACATCCACGTGGGCTGGTACTGGCCCTCCAAGACCCGGGGCATCCGGGTGCTCGGGGAGCGCGGCATGATCGTCTACGAGGAGGACGGCCAGACCCTCACCCTCCACCGCAAGCGGTTCCTGGGCACCCACGGACCCGCGGGCCCCGCCTGCTCGGACCAGGGCTCCAGCCTCGTCTTCCAGGGCGAGGGGGAGCCCCTGGTGGTGGAGGACGCGCATTTCCTGCACTGCCTGACCACCGGCCGGACCCCCCTGAGCGACGGCCGCAGCGGCCTGGACGTGATCCGGGTCCTGGAGCGGGGCGACCTCAGCCTCCGGAACCTTCCAACCCCACCCACAAGGAGCAGACCATGAACACCACCACCAGCACCCCCTCCGGCATCCACCCCCTGGCGGTGGTCGACGAAGGCGCCTCCATCGGCGAAGACACCCGCATCTGGCATTTCAGCCACGTTTACGACGGGGCCGTCATCGGCGCCCACTGCATCCTCGGCCAGAACGTCATGGTGGCCCGGGGCGTCGTCATCGGCGACCACTGCAAGATCCAGAACAACGTCTCCCTGTACGAGGGGGTCGTGCTGGAGGACTACGTCTTCTGCGGACCCAGCATGGTCTTCACCAACGTGACCACCCCGCGGTGCCTCCACCCCCGCAACACCCCCGCCGACTACCGGCCCACCCGGGTCAAGCGGGGCGCCAGCATTGGCGCCAACGCGACCATCGTCTGCGGTGTGACCCTCCACGAGTGCGCCTTCGTGGCCGCCGGCGCCGTGGTCACCCGGGACGTGCCGGCCTACGCCATGGTGGCCGGGGTCCCGGCGCGGATCATCGGCCACATGTGCGAACGCGGGGAGCGTCTGGTCTTCGATCCGTCGGGCCGGGCCGTCACCAGTTATGGCCAGGTCTACCGCCGCCAGGCCTCCGGCGCCGTCGCCAAGGAGGCCCTGTGAACCAGCTGACCCGCATCCCCGCCCTGGACCTCACCGGCACCATCGAGACCCTCTGGCNNGGCCCGACCTGCACCGGGCCGTCACCAAGGTCATGCGCTCCGCCCACTTCATCATGGGGCCCGAAGTGAAGGCCTTCGAGGCGGAGGCCGCCAGCTACCTGGGCGTGCGCCACGCCGTGTCCTGCAATTCCGGCACCGACGCCCTGGTGCTGGCCCTGCGGAGCCTGGGCATCGGTCCGGGCGACGAGGTCATCACGAGCCCCTTCACGTTCTTCGAGACGGCGGAGGCCCGCAGCGCCGTGGGGGCCTCCCCGGTCTTCGTGGACATCGATCCGGACACCCTCAACCTGGATGCCGCGCGCATCGACGAGGCCGTCACCGCCCGCACCCGCGCGATCCTGCCGGTGCATCTCTTCGGGCGGCCCTGCGAGATGGCCTGCGTGCTGGGCGCCGCGGCGCGCCACGGCCTCACGGTGGTGGAGGACTGCGCCCAGGCCTTCGGCGCCCGGTTCCACGGCAAGCCCGTGGGCTCCCTGGGCCATGCCGGATGCTTCAGCTTCTTCCCCTCCAAGAACCTCTCCGCCTTCGGCGACGGCGGCCTGGTGACCACCGACGACGACGCCGTGGCCGAGACGGCGCGCATGCTCCGGGTGCACGGAAGCCGGCAGAAGTACCACAACGAGAGGGTGGGCTGCAATTCGCGCCTGGACGAAATGCAGGCGGCCATCCTGCGGGTCAAGCTGCCCCACCTGGATGCCTGGAACGAGGCCCGCCGCGCCCTGGCCGCGCGCTACCGGGAGGTCCTCGCCGGCGTGGAGGGCCTCGTCCTGCCCGCCCTCAGTGACGGCCACGTGTTCAACCAGTTCACCGTGCGGGTCCCCGCGCGAGACCGCCTGAGGGCCCGCCTTGAGGAGGAGGGCATCGAGACCATGGTGTACTACCCCATCCCCTGCCACCGCCTCAAGGTCTACGAGACGAGCCACGCCCGGGTCTCCTGCCCCGAGGCGGAACGGGCCTGCGGGGAGGTCCTCAGCCTGCCGCTGTGGCCCGACATGGACGAGGACACCCAGCTGCGGGTGGCCACGACCCTGGCCGCCCTGGTCAGGGAAGGCTGAGCGTGGCGCATTCCTTCACGGGGTTCCGCCTCAAAGTCCTGCAGGTGGCCGGGGGGACGGCCCTTGCCCAGGGCCTCCTGGTCCTGGCGTCCCCCCTGCTGACCCGGCTGTACACCCCCGCGGACTTCGGCGTGTTGGTGGTCTACGTGTCCCTCATGACCCTCCTGGTGACCGTGGCCTCCCTGCGCTTTGAACTGGCGCTGCCACTGCCGGAGGACGAGGGCGACGCCATGGCGCTGCTGGTCCTGTGCCTGTTGCTGGTGGGGGTCACCACGGCCCTGGGGGCCCTGGCGGTGCACCTCCTGCGGGCCCGCATCCTGACCTGGATGGGGGAGCCGGGCCTCGGCCCCTACCTGTGGCTCGTGCCGGTGAGCTCCCTGGGCGCGGGGCTCTACCAGGTCTTCAACTGCTGGGCCATCCGCAAGGAACGCTACGACCGCATCGCCCGCACCCGGGTCACCCAGAGCCTCACGACCCTGGCGGTGCAGGTGGGCGCAGGCCTCCTGGGGCACGGACCCGCGGGGCTCCTGGTGGGCGACGCGGCGGGGCGCACCAACGGCACCCGGACCCTGGCCCTCCTGGACTGGCGCAGGGACTTGGCGGAACTTCGCCGGACCCTGCCCGCGGACCTGGCGCGGGTGGCCCGGCGCTTCCGGGCCTTTCCCCTCTTCTCCAGCGGAACGGCCCTTCTCAACACCCTGAACCTGCGCATGCCGGGCCTGCTCCTGGCCATCCTCTACGGGCCGGCGGTGGCGGGGTGCTTCGCGCTGGCGCAGCGGGTCTTCGCGCTGCCCAGCTCCATCATCGGGGAGTCGGTGGCCCAGGTGTTCTTCGGCGAATCGGCCCAGGTGAAGGGCGGCGCCAGCCTCATGCCCCTGTTCGTGGGCACCGTGAGGCGCATGTTCCTCCTGGGCCTGCCCCTCATGGGGCTGTCCGCCGCGGCGGGCTGGCTCCTGTTCCCGGTGATCTTCGGGAGCGCCTGGCGCAGCGCGGGCGTCTTCGTGGTGGCCATCGCCCCCATGGCCCTGGCCCAGTTCACCGGCGCCTGCGTCTCCCATGCCCTGGTGGTCCTGGAACGGCAGGACCTCGCCCTGATCCGGGAGATCATCCGGTCCCTCCTCTTCTTCGGCGGCATCGCCGCGGCGTGGTTCCTCCACTGGAGCGCGGCCCGCGCGGTGGGGCTCTTCGGGATCACCGGCACCCTTTCCTACTTCGTGTACGGGTGGATCACCTGGTACGCCATCCGGTGCCGCGACCGGCGCCCCCTGGGTGCCCGATGAACGACCGCGCCGCCCTGGCCGGATGGGTCCCGCCGCCGCGCTTCCTGGCGGTGGGGGCCTTCCTCTTCGCCGGGGACATGAAGGCCGGGGCGCTCCTGGCCCGCGTGCCGGTGGACCTCACCCTGCTCACGGGTTCCATCCTGGCCTGCGTCCTCGTGCGGGAATGGATCCGGGGGGCGCGCACCCCGTCCCGGGCGGGGCTGCTGCTCACGGGCATCTGGTACCTCACCTTCGTGCCCGGCGCCCTGGGCGCGGCCGGCACCGCCTACGCCTTCCAGAAGGTGGCCACGATCTTCACGTTCAGCCTCCTGGCCTCCCTGGCCCCCTTCGTGCTGGTGCGCGAGGACCGGGACCTGGACCGCCTCCTGGCGGCCGTGGCCCTGTTCAGCCTCGTCATCACCGTCGACGGACTCCTGGGCGCCGGACACGGGCTCGAGCGCCTCCAGGGCGCCGGCGGGGGGACCATCTCCCTGGGGCGGTCCGCGGGCTACGTCCTTCTCTTCGGTTTTCTGCGGCTGACCCGCCCGGGGCCCCTGCCCCTGCTCACCCTCGCCGCCACC
>DBME01000319.1:0-4244 GCA_002298155.1 Holophagaceae bacterium UBA706
TCATGATGCGGATGGCGGTGCCGGGGGCCAGGTCCGGCTCCTCGGCCATGCCGGCGGAGACCACGGCCGCCACGGGCAGCCTGCCCAAAGCCGCGTCCTCGGCGCGCAGGGCGAAGCCGTCCATGGCCGAATTGGTGAAGGGGGGCACTGGCTCCACGGCCAGGATGGCTTCGGCGGCGGCGAGGCCCAGGGCCTCCGCCAGGGGGAGGCGGCGCCCGGGCAGAGGCTCCGCCCGCTCCAGCACCAGTTCCAGGGCTTCACGGTATCCGGTCATCGCTGCCAACCTCGGTTTCCCATGGTATCAGGCCGCATGGACGCCCATTCCTTCCAGGGTTAGAGTGTTCCCATGAACCCCCATGCCAGGAAGATCATCCGCATCGGCATCCCCATGGGCGAGCACTATGCCATGGGCCCCGGAAAGGCCGCCCTCCTGGAGGCGATCCAGGAAACCGGATCCATCTCCGCCGCGGGGCGCAAGCTGGACATGAGCTACCGCCGGGCCTGGCTCCTGGTGGACGAGATGAACAAGTGCTTCAAGTCCCCCGTGGTCGTGGCCCGGCTGGGGGGGGTCAAGGGCGGCGGGGCCGAGGTCACCGATCTGGGCCGGGAGGCCCTCAAGCGCTACCGGGCCCTCCAGGCCCTGGCCTGGGACGCGGTGCGCCATCCCCTTCGTGAATTCCAGCGGCTCCTGGGGCCGGAGGAATCCGCCGGGTCCCAGGACTGACCCTGGCGCTTGCCAGCCGCTATATCCACATGTAACCATCGGTATCAGAAGCCGGTCCCGGCGGGGGCACGTTCGAGTTCCGCACCTTAGCGCCCCCATACGAGGGGTGCGGTCCCGAACCCCCCGGCGGGACGGTCGATGCCAGGGAGGCCGCCATGAAGAAACGGATCCTCAACGTCCTCGGAGCCCTGCTCCTGTGCCTTGGCCCGGCCGCGGCCGCCCAGGGGACCCTCATCCTCGCCACCACCACCAGCACCCAGGACTCCGGGCTCCTGGACGTCCTGGTGCCCATGTTCCAGAAGCAGACCGGCATCAAGGTCAAGACCATCGCCGTGGGCTCGGGCCAGGCCATGGCCATGGGCCGCAAGGGCGAGGCGGACGTCCTCCTCGTGCATTCCCCCGACGCCGAGCGCGCCTTCATGGCCGAGGGGTTCGGCCTGCGCCGTCGCTTGGTGATGCACAACGACTTCGTCGTCCTCGGCCCCGCCGCGGACCCCGCGGGCCTCAAGGGCACGCCCTCGGCGGCGGCCGCCTTCCGCAAGCTCTCCGCAGGCGCCGTCACCTTCGTGTCCCGGGCGGACCAGTCCGGCACCCACGCCCAGGAGAAGAAGCTGTGGAAGTCCGCGGGCTTCGACCCCGCCGGCAGACCCTGGTACCTGGAGACCGGCCAGGGCATGGGCGCGACCCTCAACGTGGCCGCCGAGAAGAAGGCCTGCACCCTTTCCGACCGGGGCACCTACCTCGCCATGAGGAAGACGCTGGGCCTGGTCATCCTCGTGGAGGGCGACCCGTCCCTGGCCAACATCTACCACGTCATCGAGCTCGAACCCGCCAAGTGTCCCAAGACCAACGCGGCCGCGGGGAAGGCCTTCGCCGACTTCATGGTCTCCGCGCCCGTGCAGGAGGTGATCCGCACCTTCGGGGTGGACACCTTCGGTTCCCCCCTCTTCTTCCCCGACGCGGGTAAAAAGGACGAGTAGGGCTTGTATTCATAAGGCCCTTAGACTGGAAAGGCAGCACCGGACCCCGCGAAAGGACCCATGACCAACGCCCTGTTCAACCTTCCCGAAGCCCACAACGAACCCGCCCTGGCCTACGCGCCGGGCAGCCCCGAACGCGCCCTGCTCAAGGCCGAGCTGGACCGGCAGTACAACCAGGTGCTGGACATCCCCCTGATCATCAACGGCGAGGAGGTCCGCACCGGACGCCTCCAGAAGGCGGTTTGCCCCCACGAGCACGGCCATGTCCTCGCCCAGTACCACGAGGCCGGCGAGACCGAGATCAACCTGGCCATCCGCGCGGCCCTGGAGGCCAAGGCCGACTGGGAGAGCACCCCCTGGGAGGAGCGCGCGGCCATCTTCAACCGCATGGCCAGCCTCATCTCCACCAAGTACCGGTACATCCTCAACGCCGCCACCATGCTGAACCAGTCGAAGACCGCCCACCAGGCGGAGATCGACTCCACCTGCGAGACCGCGGACTTCTTCCGGTTCAACGCGAAGTTCATGGAGCAGATCTACCGGCAGCAGCCCCTGTCCAACGCCCACACCTGGAACCGGGTGCACTACCGTGCGCTTGAGGGCTTCATCTTCGCCGTGTCGCCGTTCAACTTCACGGCCATCGGCGCCAACCTGGCCACGGCCCCGGCCATCATGGGCAACACCGTCGTGTGGAAGCCCGCCAGCACCTCCATCCTTTCCAACTACTACCTGATGCAGCTCTACAAGGAGGCCGGCCTCCCCCGGGGCGTCATCAACTTCGTGCCCTCCCGGGGCTCGGTGATCGGCAAGCTGGTCCTGGACCACCCCTCCTTCGCGGGCCTCCACTTCACCGGCTCCACGGGCGTGTTCAACTCCATGTGGAAGACCGTGGCCGACAACATCGGCAAGTACAAGATCTACCCCCGCCTCGTGGGGGAGACCGGCGGCAAGGACTACATCTTCGTCCACCACTCCGCCGACATGGTGGAGGTGGCCACGGCCATCGTCAGGGCCTCCTTCGAGTACCAGGGGCAGAAGTGCTCGGCCTGCTCCCGCGTCTACGCCCCCGCCTCCCACTGGCCCCAGCTCAAGTCCTTGATCCTGGACATGATGGCCCGCATCAAGGTGGGCGACCCCCGCGACTTCCGCAACTTCATGGGCGCGGTCATCGACGAGGCCAGCTTCGACAACACCATGCGCTACATCGAGACGGCCCGGAACTCCCCCGAGGCCGAGATCATCTCCGGCGGCCACGGCGACAAGTCCAAGGGCTGGTTCGTGGAGCCCACCATCATCGTCACCACCAACCCCAAGTTCCTCTCCATGGAGGAGGAGATCTTCTCGCCGGTGCTCACGGTCTACGTCTACGAGGATTCCAAGGTGGACGAGACCATCAAGCTCCTGGACGAGACCTCGCCCTACGCCCTCACCGGCGCGATCTTCGCCCGCAACCGCTACGTGGTCAACCGCCTCACCGAGGCCCTTGCCAACACCGCCGGGAACTTCTACATCAACGACAAGTGCACCGGCGCCATGGTGGGCCACCAGCCCTTCGGCGGCGCCCGGGCCTCGGGCACCAACGACAAGGCCGGCAGCTTCCTGAACCTCATCCGGTGGACGTCGCCCCGCACCATCAAGGAGTGCTTCGCCCCCCACCGGGAGTTCGACTATCCCTTCATGAAGGAAGAATAGCCCTTGGAACTGGTCTGGGAAGGCATCAGGAAGGCGTTCGACCTTCTCCGGACCCTTGATCCCGAGGTCCTGGGCATCACCCTCTTCACCCTCAAGGTCTCCCTGCTGGCCACCCTGGCCAGCCTGGTCCTGGGGATCGGGACGGGGGTGGCCCTGGCCCTCAACACCTTCCCCGGGCGCCGCCTGGCCATCAGCCTCATCAACACCGGCATGGGCCTGCCCCCGGTGGTGGTGGGGCTCTTCGTCACCATCCTGCTCTGGCGCAACGGGCCCCTGGGGGTGCTGGAGCTCCTGTACACCCCCTCGGCCATCATCCTGGCCCAGACGGTCATCGCCACCCCCATCATCGCGGGCATCAGCCTCTCCGCCCTCCAGCAGTTGCCCCCGGACCTGCGCCTCCAGATCCTCTCCCTGGGGGCCACCCGGACCCAGATGCTCTGGCTGCTCCTCAAGGAGGCCCGCCTGCCCCTGCTGGCCGCGGTCATGGCCGGCTTCGGCGGGGTCATCTCCGAGGTGGGCGCCTCCCTCATGGTGGGCGGCAACATCAAGGGGAGCACCCGGGTCCTCACCACGGCCACCGTCATGGAGACCGGCAAGGGCAACTTCGACGTGGCCATCGCCCTGAGCCTCATCCTGCTGGCCCTGACGTTCACGGTGAACGCGGTCCTCACCCACATCCAGCAGCGGGAGCGGCCCCGATGACCGGACCGCTTCTGAGGGCTGAAGGTCTCCGGGTCGACCGCGGCGGCGTCCCGGTCCTGGAGATCGGCGAGCTGGCCCTGGAGGCCGGGACGGTCCTTGCCCTCATCGGCCCCAACGGGTCGGGCAAGACCACCCTCCTCAAGACC
>DBME01000319.1:4296-4430 GCA_002298155.1 Holophagaceae bacterium UBA706
GCAAGGTGACCATGGTCTTCCAGGCGCCGCTGCTCTTCGACACCACCGTGCGGTCCAACCTGGAGTCCGGCCTGAGGCTCCACGGCATCCCGGCTGCGGAGCGGGCCGAGCGGGTGGCCGAGGTGGCGCGGCGC
>DBME01000360.1 GCA_002298155.1 Holophagaceae bacterium UBA706
GTCGAAGTGGATGTCGGCCACCACGGGGATGGGGCTGCGGGCGGTGATCTCGTGGAAGACCTCGCCGGCCTTCTTGGTGGGCACGGACACCCGGACGATCTCGCAGCCGGCGCCGGCGTATTCGTAGATCTGGGCGACGGTGGCCTCCACGTCCCGCGTGTCGGTCTTGGTCATGCTCTGCACGGTGATGGGGGCGCCTCCGCCCACGGGGACACCGCCCACCATGATCTGGCGGGTCGTGCGGNNGGAGACGGGACTCGGATTCGGACATGGGGACCTCAGCCAGCTTCGCGCTGGAATCCCTAGTCTAATCCTGATCCGGCTGGTCGGTAATGGGAGACTGGAAGGGCGGCCTGCTGGAAAGCGCCAGATCCAGGATGTGCCCCGAGGCGTACGGCTTGGTTATGTAGGTGTGCAGGTTCTGCACCTGGCGCAGCACATTGTTCGTGCTTTCAAGGCAATCCCGCAGATCGTGGAGTTCCTGAAGGGTCGGGGGCGTGTCGGACTTGAGGATGCGGTCCAGGACGATCTGGGCCATGGCCAGGGGCTGGGCCAGCTCGTGGGCGGTGCCGCCGGCCACTTCCAGGAGGGCCCGGTTCCGCTCGCCCGCCAGGGCCGCGTCTCGCTGGCGGGACAGGCGGACCATCATGCGCAGCTTCACCAGGAGTTCCGAGAAGACATAGGGCTTGGTGAGGTAGTCGATGCCGCCGGAATCGATGCCCTCCTTCACCCAGTCCTCGCCGATGCGCACGGCGCTTATGAAGATAAGGGGAGTCGTGCTGTTGAGCTTGCTCTGGCGGATCTCCCGGCAGGTCTGGATGCCGTCCATGCCCGGGAGGCTCACGTCCATGAGGATCCCCTCGAACACCAGCCGCGAGCAGGCTTCCAGCGCTTCCGCGCCGCTCTGCACCAGGGTCAGGACGAAGGGATGGTTGCGGAGCTCCCGCTCGTGGACCTTCAGGTTGCCGATGAGGTCATCGACGATGAGGATCCGTCCGGGGTTGGCTGGGGTCGGAACATACGAATCAATCATGGGGCTCCCGGGATAGAGGTTAACTCCGGAAGCCCCATGATGTCAGAGGGGAAGCGAGAAAAAATCAGCGCACCAGGTTGAGAACTTCCTGAAGGAGGTTGTTGGCCGTGGTGACGACGCGGCTGTTGGCCTGGTATCCGTTCTGGTTGATGATCATGCGGGTCAGCTCGGTGGCCACGTCGACGTTGGAGAGCTCAAGGTTGGAGCCCAGCACGCCGCCCCGGCCGCCCTGGTTCGCCGCGCCCACGGCGGCGGCGCCGCTGGCCACGGTGGCGATCCAGTTGTTGCCGCCCTGCTTGGAGAGGCCGTTCTCGTTCAGGAAGGTGCTGATGGACACCTGGGCGAGGTTGATCGTCTGGCCATTGGTGTAGTTGCCGATGATGATGCCGTCCTGGTCGACGGTGAGGCTGCTCACGGTGCCGGCGCCGTAGCCGTCCTGGCTGGTGGCGGAGGTGGTGGAGGCCGCGGCGTAGCTCGTGAGGAACTTCGTGAGGCCGCCGCTGGCGGTGGGGGTGGAGAGCAGCCAGTTGGTGGTGTTGGCGGCCGCGCCGTTGGTCCAGCCGGAGATGGTGAGGATGGGGTTGTCGGGGGTCGCGGCGGTGGGCGTGTGCACAACGCCGCCGGTGGTGTAGCTGGTGAGCACACCGCTGCTGCTGAACTGCACAGAGTCGGGCATGCCGGCGACGACGCCGCCGTCGGTGGCCGTGGCGGCCACGTTCCAGGTGCCGGGGGTGGCGGTGGGCGTGAAGGTGAAGGTCACGCTGTGGGTGGCGCCGAGGCTGTCGTACACCTGCACGGTGGACGTGAAGGGCGTCGAGCCCACGCCGGCGGTGGAGCCCAGGTTGGCGATGACCTCAAGGTTCGNNGTGGGCACGCCGCCGCTGGTGCCGGCCATGTTCAGCTGGATGGGCGCGGGCAGGCCGCCCGGATTCACGACGCCGGCGGTGGCGTTCCAGCCCACGACCTTGTTGCCCGAGGCGTCCACCAGGAAGCCGCTCTTGTCGATGGTGAAGTTGCCGTTGCGGGTGTAGAGCGCGCTGCCGCCCTTGCTCTGCAGGGTGAAGAAGCCGTTGCCCTGCATGGCCATGTCGGTCACGCTGCCGGTCTGCTGGAAGGAGCCCTGGGCGAAGTCCATGGCCACCGAGCCCAGCGAGGCGCCCAGGCCCACCTGCATGGGGTTCCCGTTGCCCTGGGTGCCCTGGTTGGCGATGGCGGCGTTGAAGAGGTCCTGGAACTGGGAGCTGGACCCCTTGAACCCGGCCGTGTTGAGGTTGGCCAGGTTGTTGCCGATCACGCTCAAGGCGGAGGCGTTGGTGGAGAGCCCGGAGAGGCTGGCGTAGAAGGATGAGTAAAGGCCCATGGTGCGCTCCTGGGGTTAGCTGGAAATCCGGGTGATGTTCGTGAGGGAATACTGCTGGCCGCCGGCGGTGACCTTCACTTCGTTGTCCACGAAGGAGACGGCGGTGACCACGGCGCTGGTGGTGGTGGACGCGACGATGGCGTCGCCGGAGGTGCTCTTGGCGGAGACCGACACGGTGTAGTTGCCGTCGGGAAGCTGGTTCCCCTGGGCGTCCTTGCCGTTCCAGTAGAGGGTGCTGTCGCCGGCGGCGAGGGCGCCGGGACCCAGGGTCGCGACCACGGCGCCGTTGGAATTCTTGATGGTGAGCGTGGCATTCCCCAGGGAGGCCATGTTCACGCCGATGGTGGCGGTGCCGTCGGCCAGGGTGACCTTGTTGGACGTGATCTGGATCTTCTTGCCGATGAGGTCGGCGCTCTGGGCCTGGTACAGGGCCGAGTTCTGGGTCTGGATGCTGGCCAGGAGGGTGTTGGTGTTCTGCTGGGCCTCCAGGGACGAGAAGGTGGCCATCTGCTGCACCATCTGGTTGGGGTCCTGAGCGGTGGTGGGGTCCTGGTGCTGGAGCTGGGCGACCAGGAGCTTCAGGAAGGAGTCCTTGTCGAGGGTGTTCTTGGCGACGGTCGTCTTGGCCGTGTTGGTGGCCGACGACCCGCTGGTGTTCTGGACGGTGCCGGATTGCATGGTGGAATCCTCCCCTCGGTCTAATGCAGAACTTGTGCCGTCAGGCGACGATCTCGATACGGTGCGTGTTTGCGGGCAACGGGCCGGCCGCCATGGGCGTTTCCTGCCCAATTTCGGCGGCGGTGACGAGGGCCGGAGCGGTGGGCGCGGCGGGGGTGGGCAGATTGGCCTGCTCGCCCTGGCGGCCCTGGTGAAGGTCGAAACTGCCCAGGTTCAGGCCCTGCTCCCTGAGGGAGGCTTCCAGGAACTGCCGGTGCTCCTGGAGCACGGGCAGGGCGGCGGGATCCGAGGCCCAGACGCGCGCGTGCACGTCGTTGCCGTCCATGCGCAGCTTGATCTGGATGGTGCCCAGGGATTCGGGGTGCAGCTGGAGTTCGGCCCCGGGCTCCTGGTTCTTGAGGAGCCACTTGATGCTGCCGTCCACCTGGTTCACCAGGCTCGAATGGGTGGCGGGCAAGGGGGTTTCCACGGTGGCGGTGGTGGCGGCCACGCGCACGGCCGAAGCCGCGCC
>DBME01000154.1:0-4551 GCA_002298155.1 Holophagaceae bacterium UBA706
GAAGACTTCGAGGGTCTTGAGGGGCAGGGGGGTGGTCTCGGGCACGGCCACGGACCAGATCACCTGGTCGGGCTGTCCCTCGGTGCCGGGGAAGATCTGGACGCTGCAGGGGATCAACGTGCCCGCGCCCTTCTCGGTCACCACGCGGGCGTCGCCGCCCTTCAGGGCGTCGGCGGATACGGCCTTCACCGTCACGCTGCCCAGGGTGGTCTTCAGGAGGTTGCCGTTGCGCATGAGGGACGTGCCGGTAAACACCACGGACGTCTGCGCATGGAGTCCCACGCTGACCATCAGTGCTACCCATGCGAACCTGCGGAACATTCCGTCTCCCTCGTGACCTTCCGTAACCCGAGTGTACAAACTATCGGGCGTTGGTAACGATTAAGAGGCGTTAATGTGATTTCCATCAGAACTGGAACGTTCTGGAATCATGGGCTTTGCGACTGATCAGGCGCTTCCGGTGGACGGCCGCGGCGGGTCGATTATCCTTTTGTTGCATGGGAGCCACTATGAACGGTTCGATCTATCTTGCGGATGCCCTCCAGCGTTTCCATGAGTCGAAGGATACCTGCGACCGGGCCCTGGCCCAGGTGCCCTTCGAGCAGTGGCAGCGGCGCCTGGACCCGGAGTCCAACAGCATCGTCACCCTGATGCTCCACATGTCCGGGAACATGCTGTCCCGCTGGACGGACTTCCTGGGATCGGACGGCGAGAAGCCGGACCGGGACCGGGACGCGGAATTCGAGGACCCCGCCGCCGTCTCCCGCGAGGCGCTCCTGGCCCGGTGGGAGGCGGGCTGGGCCTGCCTGTTCGAGGCCCTGGAGGGACTCCGGGAAACGGATCTGGACCGCACGGTGACCATCCGTTCGAAACCCCTTGCCGTTTCCTCGGCCATCAACCGCCAGCTGGCGCACTACGGGTACCACGCGGGGCAGCTGGTCTTCCTGGCCAAGCACCTGGCCGCGGGCCCCTGGCGCTCCCTCAGCGTGCCCCGGGGCGGTTCCGCCGCCTTCAATGCGGCGATGAGGAAGCCTCCGGCATAAAGCGGGCACACGCTCAACCTCCCGGGTGGTTTACCATGAACCATCCAGGAGAATCCCATGACAATCCGGTTGTTTCTTGCCTTGGCAATGGCGGTAGGACTGGCGGCCACACCGCCTTCCTTCACCCGGGAGGGCAAGGGGCCCGGCATCCTCCTGATCCACGGCTACGGCGGCAACCGCGACGTCTGGAAGGACCTCGCGGCGGACCTGGCCCGGGACCACACGGTGGTCACCGTGGACCTGCCCGGCAGCTCCCGGTCCGAGGGGCCGGCCCTGGTCGAGGGTGCGGCCGATTTCGAGGCCATCGCCACGGACCTCACCGCGCTGGTGCGCCGGGAGGAGCTGGCTCCCTGCCTGGTGGTGGGCCACTCCATGGGCGGTCCGCTGGCCGCCCTGACGGTGCTCAAGGATCCCGCGGCCTTCCGCGGCCTCGTCCTGGTGGACAGCTTCCTGGGCACCATCCCCGCCGCCTATTTCGCGCCGGTCATCCAGGGCCTGGACACGGACCCCAAGGGCACCCTGGCGCGGTTCTTCGCGCCCATGGCCAAGGATGACGCCCAGCGGGACCGCCTGGTGGCCGACGCCAGCCGGATTCCCGTGCCCATCCTGCAGGCCTATCTCCGCGGCATGCTCCGGGACAACCTCCGGGGCCGCCAGGGTCAGCTGAAAGTGCCCGTGCTGCAACTGGCGGCCGGGCCCGAGGAAGCGGATCCCGCCAAGCGGGAAGCGGCCAGGGCGATTTACGGTTTCAAGGGTATTCCGGATTTCCGCGTGGTCGCCTTCCCCAAGGCCCGGCACTGGATCATGTGGGACGAGGCGGACGCGTTCCTGGCGGCCCTCCGGTCCTTCGAAAAGGGCAGGTGAGGCGTGGCGCCTCCTTTCTCCCGGAGAGCCTTCCTGGCCCTGGCCGCGGCCGGGGCGGGCCACCGGCTGCTGCGCGCCGCGCCGTCCCGGAGCGCCAAGGCCTACGTGCCCAGCTTCCTGCACCCCAACGACCGCTGGGTGCTCCTGCGCAGCGATGACGCGTTCTGGTACGAGATCTTCGACCTGGAGACGGGCCAGCGGATCCAGCGCCTCCAGGACAGCGGGCAGGAGACCTACTATTCCCAGCCGGAACCGTTCTTTGAACCCAGCGGACGTTTCCTGGTGATCTTCAACCGGGAGTATGACCAGCCCACGATCCATTACTGGGATCTGGAAGGCAAGGGCGCTCCAGGCCAGCTGGATCCCGCCCTGTTCCCGGACAACCAGCCCAGCCGCCCCACCTTCCCGGGGGCGGGGGGGATCTGCCGTTTCCCGGCCTTCGATTTCGACCTGCGCACGGGCAAGGTCCTGCGCAATGGCAAGAAACCCGCCGCCGCGGGAAGGCCGGAGCCCGAGCCCGAGTTCGACGTCCCCCTTGCCTCCAAGGGCGGCCGCGTGTGGAAGGTGGGGCTTGCGGCGATCCGCACCGGCGGGGACCGTGGCTCCTACCGGCGTATTTCCACGGGATCCGCGCGGATTCCCGGCCTGACGGTGGCCGGCACGCCCCAGTTCTGGCGCCCCAGCGAATCCTCGGGCGGGCCCGTGCGCATCGCCGCACGCCAGACCGTGGATTCGGTGGTGGCCTGGTCCGGCTATTCCATCGTCCGGGAAATCAACGGCGCCACCGGCGATGTGGTCCGGTGCGTCTCCGGGACGATGCCCCAGACCGGCCTCCTGGCCTTCGGTGCCAACCGGCACAAGCTCTTCGCGGCCAGGCCGCTGGATGTGGCGGTGCTGTGGAACCGCCTCGGCCAGCCGACCCCCTATACGGAAGGCGGCAACGAGGCCGCCATGCGGCCACCCATCCAGGAGTTGAACTTCCGGCCCGCGAAGCCGGATTCCCCCGCGGTTCCGCCGGGGACCCGCGCCCTGGCCTACGGGCAAGGACGGCTGCTCCTGGGCACCGACGACGGCAAGCTCCGCCTCTGCGCCCTGCGGGACCGCTCCGGCGGCCCCTTCACCGTGCTGGGCGACCACGATGGGGCGGTGCGCGCCCTGGCCCTGGCACCGGACCGCCCGCACCTTCTGAGCGGGGCCCGGGATGGCAGCCTGCGCCTCTGGGACCTGGCCGAAGGCAAGGCCCTGGCCAAGCTGCCCGCCCACGAGGCCCGGGTGAACGGGGCCGCCTTCGTGGCCGGGGGGCTCGGCGCCACCTGCGGTCCCGATGGCATCCGCGTGTGGGACCTGCCCGCCGGAACCCTGAAACGCCACGTGGCCACAGGAGGTGCCTGGGTGAGCGACGTGGCCCTGGATCCCGCCGGGCGTTGGGTCGCGGGAGCCCTGCTGGACGGGAGCGTCCGCCTCTGGGACCTGCCTTCGGGCACCCTGCGCTGGAGCGTCGCACCCGGTCATGGCTGGTGCGCCTGCCTCGCCTTCGACCCGGTTGGCGGCCTGCTCGCAGCGGGGTTCGAATCCTCCACCCTGGTGCTCTTCGACCCGGAGAAGGGGAAGGTTCACCGCTCCGTCCAGGTGTCCGTGGAAACCGAATGGCAGAAGGGGCAGGGCCCCATCCACGCGGTGGCCTTCGCTCCGGATGGCAAGGCCCTGGCCGCGGGGTGCGGCGATGCCGTGCGGGTGTTCGACCGGAACCTGAACACGGGGAAGGATCCCGGCTGGTGCCTGCCCCTCAACTGGTCCGACTCCTACACCTGACGAGCCGCGAACCTATGCCTGGTGGGCCTCCTGCTCGGTTCTGAGGCGGGGGCTTCCCGGGGGCTTTGGGGTCGTGTGTTATGATTCCCAAGGTAAGGGCTTGGAATATACAACGCACTTCGCTCAAGCCCCCGCGATCCTTTCATGGAGGTACCACCTTGAAAACCATCAAAACCCTTCTCGGACTTGGCCTGTTCCTCGCCGGTGGCGCCTTCGCCCGGGCGGAAGACCCTGCCTTCGGCTTCCAGGCCGCCCTCGCCTTCCCGGCCAATGACCTGACGAACGTCGCCAACCTCGGCCTGCAGGTGGGCGGCCACGGCCGCTGGGACTTCGGCGGCGGCCACGGCATCATGGGCCGCGCCGACCTGGCCTTCTACGGTTCCAAGGACGGCGTGTCCACCAGCAGCTACGGTCTGGGCGCCGACTACACCTACCACATCGACCACAACCGCCGGGGCGTGTACTTCCTCGCCGGCCTGTCCTTCATGGGCTACAGCCTGTCCGGCGGCGGTGATTCCGCCAGCCGCAGCGGCATCGGCATCGACCTGGGCGTGGGCTACGACCTGAACCGCCACGTGGGCCTCCAGGCCCGCTACACCACCCACAACCTGGACCATGCCACCATGTCCAGCCTGAACCTCGGCTGCACCTACACGTTCTAGATCGACCGACGATCCAGACCGGCCTTCCGGACCCCGGCGCCGCCGGGGCCCGGAAGGCCTTTTTCCTATCTGACGCCCAGGATGGCCTTCACCCGGGTCACCAGGTCCTCGGCGCTCATCGGCTTGAAGAGGATCTCCGCGTCGCCCACGCGGGTGAGCAGGGACTTGAA
>DBME01000154.1:4557-4956 GCA_002298155.1 Holophagaceae bacterium UBA706
TCCCGGGCGCGCAGGGCGCGGATCAGGGCGTCGCCGTGGAACTCCGGCATGAGGAAGTCCACCAGCAGGAGGTTGGGCTGGGTGTTCCGGGTCTGACGGAACCGGCGGGCGTCAGGGTGCGGCGGGGTCAGGAACCGGAACCAGGGCGCCGGCGCCGACGACCCGGTTGCGGCCCTCGGCCTTGGCCTGGTAAAGGGCACGGTCGGCCAGGGACATGAGGGTGTCGGGGAGGGGCGTATGAGTGGGGTAGGAAGCCACCCCGATGCTCGTGGTGAGCCCTCGGCCGTGGGGGAAGGGCGGCTCGGGCAGGGGCATCTCCTGGAGGGCCCGCCGGAGGCGCTCGGCCAGGTCGCGGGCCAGGTCGGGGCCGGTGTGGGGCAGCAGGATCGCGAACTCCTC
>DBME01000081.1 GCA_002298155.1 Holophagaceae bacterium UBA706
TACCACGCATCCAGGTTGCGCACCGTCAGCGTCCGGAAGTTGCCGGGGGCGTGGACATCCGTGAGCACCTGCTGGCGCAGGGCGGGTTCCCGGCTCTTGCCCCTCCAGGACTGCGCGTAGCTCAGGAAGAACTGCTGATCGCCGGTGAAGCCCTGCAGCAGCGGCGCCGGCTTGCCGCCCANNCCGCGATGTTCTCGCCCAGGGTCTGCTTGCCGCTCAGGGGCAGGTCGGGGAAGGGGCGGTAGGTGTCGAACTGCGCCGCCAGGGCCTCGCCGGAGGCCTTGAAGTGGCTGAAGTCGGCGGGGGTCCACCAGTTCCTCATGCGGCCCTCGGAATCGAAGAGCGAACCCTGGTCGTCGAAGCTGTGGCTCACTTCGTGGCCGATGGTGGCGCCGGTGGCGCCGTAGTCCATGGCCACGGGGCGGCGCGGGTCGAAGAAGGGGGGCTGGAGGATGGCGGCGGGGAAGTTCAGGGCGTTCATGGCCGGGAGGTTCACGGCGTTGACGGTCTGGGGCGTCATCACCCATTCGCCGCGGTCCACGGGGCGGTCCAGCTTGGCCAAGTTCCAGCGGTACGCAAAGAGGTCCGCGCGTTCCGCGTTGCCGTAGGCGTCGCCCGGGACGACCTTGAGATCCGCGTAGTCGCGCCAATGGTCGGGATAGCCCACCCCGACCTTCAGGACGGCCAGCTTGGCCTTGGCCTTGGCCTTGGTCTCCGGGGCCATCCAGTCCAGGGCGTCGATGCGCCGCGCGAAGGCCACCAGCAGGTTGTCGACCATGGCCTTGGCCCGGGCCTTCTCGCTGGGGGGGAAGTACTTGGCCACGTAGAGCTTGCCCACGGCCTCGCCGAGCACCGCGTTGGTGGCCTCCACCGCGCGCTTCCAGCGGGCGCTGAGCTGGGGCGTGCCGTCAAGGACCCGGCCGTGGAAGGCGAAGGAGGCCTCCACGAAGGCCTTGGAAAGGAAAGGCGCGCCCCGCTCCACCTCATGGAAGGCCAGCCACTCCTTCCAGGCCTGCAGGGGCTCGGAGGCCACCAGGGCCGAGAGCCCCGTTACGGCGGAGGGATGCCACACCACGAAGGCCTTGCGGCCGCCCAGGCCCGCGGCCTGGAAGAAGAGGCTCCAGTCCAGTCCCGGGGCCTTGGCGGTGAAGTCCTCCCGGGACCAGTGGTTGTTGCAGCGGGCCACGTCCTGGGTCTCCAGGGTCGACTGGTGGACGGCGGCGATCTTCGTCTCCAGGGCCAGGATGCGCGCCGCGGCGGCCTGGGCGTCGGGGACGCCGGCCAGCTTGAGCATGGTCTCGATGTGCGCCAAGTAGGCCTTGCGCGCGTCCTTCATGCCCTCGGACTCGCCGAGGTAGTACTCCCGGTCCGGCATGCCCAGCCCGCCCTGAAGGAGGAAGGGCGAATAGTGCGTGGGATCGTCCAGATCCTGGGCCACCCATAGGCCCAGCAGGTTCGCGGTGTGGAGCTCGGTGGCGTTGAGCACGTCCACGTCGGCCCGCAGGGTGCCGCCCAGGGCGCGGGCGAGATCCTGCCGGTCCGCCACGGCCGCGAAGCGGGCCAGGCCGGCCTGGAGGGGCTTGGCGCCCAGAGCTTCGATGGCCTTCTCGTCCATGTAGGCGGTGAAGTAGTCCCCGATCTTCCGGGCCTCGGTGCCCGGGGCGGCCTTCACGGAGCCCCGGATGATTTCGGCCGTGCGGCGGTTCGTCAGTTCCACCAGCCGTTCCCCCACGCCGGTGGAGCTGCGGTCGCCCGGGATCACCGCATGGCGTTCCCAGGTGCCGTTGGCATAGGCGTAGAAGTCGTCCCCCGGGGCCACGGCGGGGTTCATTCCGCGGGTGTCGAGGCGGGGCCCGGGCTCCGAGGCGGCCAAGGGAAGCAGGACGGTGGCGACGATGGCGGCGGAGCGGAGCGTGATCATGGTAGTTCCTGTCAGAGCGTGTCGAGGGCTTCCCGGCCGAAGTTGGGATTCCAGGGGAGGATCTCGTACTGCGCCACGCCGGCGCGGGTGAAGGGGTCCTCGTCCCGGATCCTGTCGAGGAAGGCGTCGTAGCCCTCGTCCGGAACCCGGAAGAGCACCGCGCCGCCGCTGCGGGGATCCAGGGGCCCCGATGCCAGGAGGATGCCCCGGTTCTTCAGGTCGAGGAGGTAGGCGCGGTGCGCCGCGAGGACGGTCTCGATGACGTCCATGGGCTTGCGGTAGCGGACGATGGCGAGGGCGTACATGGTCTCAGTCCCTTACGATGCGGGTGCCGACGGTGGCGTAGTCTTCCTTCTCCAGGGCTTCGGGGCTCGTGATGAGGACCTCCTGACCGCCGGCCTCCAGGAAGGCCAGGGAGGATTCGATCTTAGGCCCCATGGAGCCCGCGGGGAACTGGCCATCCGCCAGATGCTTCCGGGCCTCGGAGGCCGTCAGGCGATCGACCCAGCGCTGGGTGGGCTTGCCGAAGTCCAGGGCAACCTTGGGCACGCCGGTGAGGATCACGTAGGTGGCGGCCCCCAGCTGCTCGGCCAGGAGGGAGCTGAGCCGGTCCTTGTCGATGACGGCCTCGACGCCCACCAGGAGGCCGGAGGCGTCGCGGATGACGGGGATGCCGCCGCCGCCGCCGGCGATGACGCAGTGGCCGGCCTCCAGCAGCAGCTTGACGGCCTCGAGCTGGACGATCTCCAGGGGCCGGGGCGACGGCACCACCTTGCGCCAGCCGCGGCCCGAATCCTCCTTCATGTGCCAGCGCTTCTGGCTCTGGAGCTCCAGGGCCCGGTGCTCGCGGTAGAAGGGGCCCACGGGCTTGGTGGGGTTCTGGAACCCCGGATCGTCGCGGTCCACCACCACTTCCGTGAGGATCGTGGTGACGGGGACGTTGAGATTCTGGAAAGCGAGACGGTTGATGAGGGTGCGCTCGATCATGTAGCCCATGGAACCCTGGGTCATGGCATCGCAGATGTCCAGGGTGTAGGGGGGGATGCGGTTGGCGGCCTCCTCCTGCTGGATCAGGATGTTGCCGACCTGGGGGCCGTTGCCGTGGACGATGCAGAGGGAGTATCCGGCCTTGATGACGTTGCCGAACATTTCCGCGGTCTGCCTGGCGTTCTCGAGCTGCTCCTCCTGGAGCCCCCGCTGCTTCTCCTGCAGCAATGCGTTGCCGCCGATGGCGATCAGAGCGATTTTCCTGGTCATGGTCATCCCAATGAAAACGTTGATTCTACTAGGCTCCGCGCCGGAAGCAAGGACGAAGGGCACACCGTTGCCCGCGCCGATTTCCTACCAATCCGGTCGGCCTTTTCCACCCGCGGCCCCACGGCAAAGGACACCGGACAAACCGGCAGGTCCGTGGTGAAATCATGGCTGAGGTTGGAGTAAAGCGTGGATGAGTACAAGGCGTTCAAGCCCCCGTCGGCACCGCTCGCGGACACCCGCGCAGCGGGCATGACCCTGGCGGACCGGGGAACCCGGCTCGCGGCGGTCATCCTGGACGGCATCATCGTGGGCGCCGTGACCTTCATCGCCGGGCTCCTGGTGCTATGGAAGGTTCCCCGCGAAGGCCAGACGGGATCCGGATTCGGGGCCATCTGCTTCCTGTGCGCCGGCGGCGTGCTCAGCTTCCTCGCCTGGAACGCCGTGTGGGTGCACATCTACGGCCAGACCATCGGCAAGCGCATCACCCGGATCCGCGTCGTGCGCGCCAATGGCTCCCGGGCCGGCCTCCTGCGCATCTTCTTCCTGCGCTACCTGCCGTTGACTATCGTCGGCATCCTCCCCCTCGTTGGCCCCATCGTGGGGCTCCTGGACGCCCTTCTCATCTTCCGCGACAGTTGCCAGTGCCTGCACGACCAGATCGCCGACACCCTCGTCATCCTGGCATGAGCCCCGTGGCGGTCGGGACGGGGGCGGGATGATCGACACCCTCACACGCGTCGAGACGCCCGAAGGCGTCGAGCTGGAGTTCAGCCCCGCCGGCCCCGTGCCCCGGGCCCTGGCCTGGCTCCTGGACGCGGTGATCCGCTACACCGCCGACGGCATCCTGGCCTCCCTGCTGGCCCAGCTGGGGCGCACGGGGGTGGGCATCGTCCTGATCATCCTCTTCCTCATGGAATGGGGCTATCCCGTCATCTTCGAGGTGTTCAACGGCGGCCAGACCCCCGGCAAGATGGCCCTGGGCCTGCGGGTCATCCGGGAGGACGGCGCCCCGGTGGGCTGGTCCCGTTCCGTCGTGCGCAGCCTTCTCACCACGGCGGACTTCCTGCCCTTCGCCTACGGCACGGGCCTCACCGCCATGTTCCTCGGCCGCCGGTTCCAGCGCCTGGGCGATCTGGCCGCGGGCACCCTCGTGGTGCATGTCCCCCCTCGCTTCCAGCCCCTTTGGGCTGCTGGCGGCCCGCCCGAGGCGCCCTTCCCCCTGCCCTTCCCCCTCACGCAGCTCGAGCAGCGGGCCGTCATGAGCTTCGCGGAGCGGGTGCCCCTCCTGACCCGGGAACGGGTCGAGGAACTGGGGGACCTGCTGGAACCCCTTTCCGGCGCCCGGGGCCCCGAGGGCGTCCGGCGCCTGCTGGCCATCGCCCGTGACCTGCGGGGGCAGGCATGAAGCAGGAGCTCTTCGAACGGACCCACACGGCCGAATGGGACGCCTTCGCCGCCATGTGCGGCAAGACCGGCCAGGGCGACCTGCCCCGCGCCTACCGGCGCATCTGCCATCACCTGGCCCTGGCCCGGCAGCGCTGCTACACCGCGGGGCTGGTGCGGCGGCTGGACAACCTCGTGATGCGCGGCCACCAGGAGCTCTACGGGAACGCCTCGGGCCTGACGCGGGGCTGGGGCGACTTCGTGCTGCGCGGCCTGCCCCGGAGGGTGCGGGCGCTGCGGGGCCCGGTGCTCGCGGCCGTGCTCCTCTTCGGGCTCCCCTTCGGGGCGCTGACCCTGGCCTCCCGCCGGAACACGGAACTGGCCGCCATGGTGGAAAGCCCCCAGGAGCTGGCCCACATGGAGTCGATGTACCAGAGCGGCAAGGAGAAGTTCGGCCGCAAGGACGCGGCCGACGCCGACGTGCAGATGTTCGGCTTCTACATCTGGAACAACGTCCGCATCGGGTTCCAGGCCTTCGCCGGAGGCATCGTCTTCGGCCTGGGGTCGATCTTCTTCCTGTTCTTCAACGGCCTTCACGGGGGCGCGGCGGCGGGCTGGGTCACCCACGCGGGCCTGGGCCGCAACTTCTGGTCCTTCGTGGTGACGCACAGCGCCCTGGAGATCCCCTCGCTCATCCTCTCGGGCGCCGCTGGCCTGCACCTGGGCTGGGCGCTCCTGGCGCCCGGACGCCGCCGCCGGGGCCAAGCCCTGCGGGAGGCCGTGAAGGAGGCCCTGCCGCTGGTGTACGGGGCCGCCGCCATGGACGTGGGTGCCGCCTGCCTGGAGGCCTTCTGGTCCTCCAGCGCCCTTACCCCCCAGGCCGTCAAGTTCGGTGCCGGAGGGGCCCTCTGGGCGGCCGTCCTGGCCTACTTCCTCTTCGCGGGCCGTCGCCATGCTCGATAAGCTCCGCGTTGAGGTCCGCCTTAGGACGCCCTGGGAGGCGGCCGACCTGGGCTTCGCCCTCCTGCGGGAACATGCCGGCGCGGCCTTCGGGGTCTTCGCCATCCTCGCCCTGCCCCTGGCCCTCGCCCTGACCGTCGCCCTGCGGAGCACCCCCTGGTTGACACCCCTCATCCTCTGGTGGCTCAAACCCCTGCTGGACCGCCCCGTCCTCCACGTGCTGGCCCGGGGCACCTTCGGGGACGCGCCGGGAATCCTCGGCACCCTGCGGCAGGTCCCCCGCCTTTACCGCCGGGGTCTGGTGGCCCAGCTCCTGTGGCGCCGGCCCAGCCTGGACCGGGGCCTGCTCCTGCCCGTCTGGCAACTGGAGGAGCCCGACGGCTCCACGTACCGCGCACGCCGTCAGGTGCTCCTGCGCCGCGGACGTTCCCACGCCCAGCTGCTGACCGTCACCTGCTTCCTCTTCCAGGCCCTGGCCTTCCCCCTGGTGGTGGCCCTCCTCGCCTATTTCTGGCCCGCCGGGGGCACCGAACTGCTGGACGCGGTCTTCGGCGGCCGGGGCGAGCGCATCGCGTGGCTGGACGCCTTCCTGTGGTTCGTTCCCACCCTGGCCATGGTCGCCATCGAACCCTTCTACGTGGCGGCGGGCTTCGGCCTCTACCTGAACCGCCGGGTCCAGCTGGAGGGCTGGGATCTGGAACTGGCCTTCCGCCTCCTGGGCGAGCGGGCCCGGAAGCTCGCGGCCAGGGGCCTGGGGGCGCTGGTCCTGGCCTTCCTGCTGCTGGCGCCGGCCCGGCTCCAGGGCGCCCCGCCCCCGGAGGAGCCCAAGCAGACCCTCAAGGCCCCGCCCCCCCGCAAAGCCAAGGCCGAACTGGCGGAGGTGCTCAAGGCCCCCGAGTTCGCCACCCAGCGCGACTCCTGGCACCTGGAGCTCCGTGAGCCCGTCAAGCCGGAGAACAAGACCTCGACCCCCTGGACGCCGCCCCGCTGGCTCCTGGCCCTGCCCAAGGTGCTGGCCTCGGCCCTGAAGTGGACCATCCCCGTTGCCCTCATCGCCCTCGTGGCCTTCTTCGTGTGGCGCAACCGCAAACTGATCCTGTCGACCTTGGGCGAAAGGGAGCCCCAGGAGGCGCCCACGCAGCTTTTCGGGCTGGACATCCGCCCCGCGGCCCTGCCCCGGGACATCCCCACGGCCGCCCTGGCCCTCTGGGATGACGGCGATCCGCGGGCGGCCCTCTCCCTGCTGTACCGGGGGGCCCTGGCCCACCTCGTCCACCGCCTGCGCGCACCCCTGGGCCCCGGGGCCACGGAAGGGGACTGCCTGGACGTCGCCCGGGAGGCGCTGACTTCCGGGGCCTGGGACTACTTCGCACGCCTCACCCGCACCTGGCTCGGTTTGGCCTATGGCGGCCGCTCCGCCCAAGCCGGCGACCGCGACCTCTGCGCCGAATGGGGCGGCCACTTCCAGGGGAGGGGGTCATGAAGCCCGTCCGCTGGGTCATCCTGGGTCTCGTGGCGGCGGCCCTGGCCCTTTTCGGCTGGTGGCTCCACCACACCTACCACTTCGTCAAGGATTCCCGCTGGCAGGGCTACCAGGGGGAGGCCGCCACCAACGACTTCCTGGCCGCCCAGCGCCTGGTCCAGCGCATGGGCCACCCCGCCACCTGCATCCGCGGCGTGCCCGAGCCGGGCCGGCTCCCGCCCGTCGGCGACACCCTCATCCTCCCCCGGCGCAGCATTCCCATGACCAACGGCCAGGCCGAAGCCCTGGCGGACTGGGTCGAAAAGGGCGGCACGCTTATCGCCGAAGGCCTGGAGGCGGAGCCCGAGGACGCCAAGGAGACCAAGGACGCCCTGTTCGCCGCCTTCGGGGCCCGGCTCGCCTTGTCCACGCCCCAGGGCAAGGACCCCGTCCTGGCCTGCAAGCTGGATGACCAGTCCATGAAGGTCTATACCGGCAACCGGTACCGCATCCTGGACATCGACGGAGAAGTCAAGTCCTGGGCCGGCGAGGAGGACGACCGGCGCATCCTCCAGTNNGGGAAGGGCCGCTGTTACCTGATCACCAACATGGCCTGGCTGCAGAACGGGCACATCGCCGATTGGGATCACGCGGATTTCCTCGCCGGCCTCGCCCTGCGGCCCCAGGAGACCTCACGGGTGTGGATCGTGGCCTGGGAGGAGCCGCTGTCCCTGTTGCGCTGGCTGGCGCACCACGCCCTGCCCATCCTCCTGTCCCTGGCCTTCCTGGGCATCTTCCTCCTGTGGGCGGCGGCGCCGCGGTTCGGACCGCCCGTGGCCGACCCCGAACCGGGCCGGCGCCGGTTCCTGGAACATCTGGACGCCTCGGGCCGCTACCTGTGGCGCAAGCAGGAGGGCCGCCCCCTCCTCCAGGCCTGCCGGGACGCCTTCCACCGCCGCCTCGGCCAGGTTCACCCCGCCTGGACCCACCTGCATCCGGACGAACTCTGCGTCCGCCTCGCCGCCCATGCGGGACTGCCCGAAGATGCGGTCTTCCGGGCCCTCCGCTATGAAACCACCACGGACGCCGCCGGCTTCCTGGAAGCCGTCCAAACCCTCGAACTCCTGAGGAAGAAGCTATGAACCCAGATGCCCTCGATCCCCAACGCCTGGACTGGGCCCGCGAGCTCACGTCCCGCATCCGCGCGGAGATCCGCAAGGTCTTCGTGGGCCAGGAGGCCGTCACCGACCAGGTGCTCACGGCGTTGCTGGCCGCCGGCCACGTGCTCCTGGAGGGCAACCCCGGCCTGGGCAAGACCCTCCTGGTGCGCGCCCTGGCGCGGTCCATCAGCGGCGGCCACGCCCGCATCCAGTTCACCCCCGACCTCATGCCCTCGGACGTGATGGGCCACGCCATCTACGATCCCAAGACCGAGAGCTTCCGCATCCGCAAGGGCCCGGTGTTCACGAACCTGCTCCTGGCCGACGAGGTCAACCGCGCCCCCGCCAAGACCCAGTCCGCCCTCCTGGAGGTCATGCAGGAGCAGCAGGTCACCATCGAGGGCCGCGCCTTCGAAGTGGGGCGGCCCTTCATGGTCCTGGCCACCCAGAACCCCCTGGAGCAGGAGGGCACCTATCCCCTGCCCGAAGCCCAGCTGGACCGTTTCCTTCTGAAGATCGCCATGGATTTCCCCCAGGAGGCCGAGGAGCGCGGTCTGGTGGCCCTGGTCACCGGCGGCCGCGTGGGCGACGCCCTCCAGGTGGAGGCGGTGGAGGCCGTGGCCAGCCCCGAGGACGTGGTGGCCCTGCAGGAGGCCGCGGCCCAGGTGCGCGTGGACGACCAGGTGCTGGCCTACGCCGTGCGCATCACCCGGGCCACCCGCAACTGGATGGGCCTGTCCGTTGGGGCCAGCCCCCGGGGCGGCATCGCCCTGGTGCGGGCCGCCCGGGCCCGGGCCATCCTGGACGGGCGCGACTTCGTGGTGCCCGACGACATCAAGGCCCTGGCCCTGCCGGTGCTGCGCCACCGCGTCGCCCCCTCCCCCGAGAGCGAGATCGAGGGCCTCACCGGCGACGGGCTGCTGCGCGCCATGATCGAACACGTGGAAGCGCCCAGGACCTAGGATCTCGATGAAACCCGCCCGCAACCTCCTCCTGCTGCTGGGCGCATGGCTGATCGTGGCCGTGCCGGGGAGCCTGTGGCCCGAGGTGTGGCTTCCGGCCTGGAAGGTCCTGGGCCTGGCCATCGGCGGGATCGCGATCCTGGACGGGATCCTGGCCCTGCGCCTGGCCTGCCCCGCCCTGGAGCGGCCTGTGGCCCAGGTGCTGCCGGTGGGCGCCTGGAGCCCCGTGGAACTGCGCATCTCCAACCCGGGCGCCATCGGTCGGCGCCTGGCGGTCTTCGATGGGGTCCCCGGCTCGATGGATTCCCGCCACCTGCCCTGGGAGGTGGCCGTCGGGGCCGGGGGCTTCGCGGAACTCACCTACCAGGTGCGCCCCAACCAGCGGGGCCCCTTCACCTTCGCACGGGCGTCGATGCTCATGGCCTCGCCCCTGGGCCTGTGGTGGCGCCACCGGCGCGCGGGCGCGCCCTCCCCCGTGAAGGTCTTTCCGAACTTCGCGCCCGTCAAGCATTTCGCAGAACTGGCCCGGGGCCACCGCCTGGCCCAGATGGGCATCCACAAGCGGCGCCTGCGCGGCGAGGGCAGCGAGTTCCATCAGCTGCGCGACTTCCGCGAGGGCGACAGCCTGCGCCAGTTGGACTGGAAGGCCACGGCGCGCCTCAAGCGCCTCATCTCCCGCGACTACCAGGAGGAGCGCGACCAGCAGGTAGTCTGCCTCGTGGACTGCGGCCGGCGCATGCGGGCCCGGGACGGGCGCCTCTCCCATTTCGACCACATCCTCACCGGCCTGCTCCTGCTGACCTTCGTGGCCCTGCGGGAGGGCGACGCGGTGGGACTGCTCACCTTCGGCGGCCCCGAGCGCTACGTGCCGCCCCGCAAGACCCAGGGCGCCCTCGACGGCATCCTGGACGCCCTCTACGACGTGGAGCCCAGCCTGCAGCCCACGGACTACGTGAAGGCCGCCCAGGCCACGCTCACCCGCATCCGCAAGCGCAGCCTCATCGTGGTGATCACCAACCTCCGGGACGAGGACGACGAGACCCTGGGCCCCGCCCTGCGCCTCCTGGCGCGCCGCCACAAGGTCATCCTCGCGAGCATGCGCGAGCCGGACCTGGACAAGGCCTTGCAGGCGCCCGTGGTCACGTTCCAGGAGGCCCTGCGCGCCGGGGCCATCCATGCCTACCTCGATCTTCGGCGGCGGGTCTTCGACGGGCTGACGACCCGCGGCTGCGCGCCGCTGGACGTGCTGCCCCAGCAGCTGCCGGTGGCCCTGGCGAACCGTTACCTGGCGGAGAAGCGAGCCGGGACGGGCTGAAGCCGGGCGGACCCTCAAGATCGCGCCTGACGGGCTGCTGAAATCAGGGTAGAATCCAGGTTTCGCGCGGATTCCCATGCACATTCAAGAGCTCATCCTCCGACTGCAGCGCTTCTGGGCCGATCGGGGCTGCCTCATCGGCCAGCCTTACGACCTGGAGAAGGGCGCGGGCACCATGAACCCCCTCACCTTCTTCGGGGCCCTGGGGTCCAAGCCCTGGAACGTCGCCTACGTGGAGCCCTCCCGGCGCCCCGCCGACGGCCGCTATGGCGAGAACCCCTTCCGCCTCTACAAGCACCTGCAGATGCAGGTGATCCTCAAGCCGTCCCCGGCCCGGGTCCAGGACCTCTACATCGAGAGCCTGGAAGCCATGGGCGTGGACCTGCGCAAGCACGACCTGCGCTTCGAGGAGGACAACTGGGAGGCCCCCACCCTGGGCGCCTGGGGCGTGGGCTGGCAGGTGATGCTCGACGGCATGGAGATCTCCCAGTTCACCTACTTCCAGCAGGTGGGCGGTCTCGACTGCCGACCGGTCTCCGCCGAACTGACCTACGGCATCGAACGCATCTGCATGTTCCTGGGCGGCCTGGACAACATCTTCGACATCACCTGGGGCGACGTGAAGACCGACGACGGCGTCTTCCCCGTCTCCTACGGCGCCGTGCGCCAGCGCGAGGAGTTCGAGCTTTCCGCCTACAGCTTCGAGCACGCGGACCTGGACCTGCACTGGCAGGTCTTCGGGGCCTACGAGAAGGAGGCCTGGCGTCTCCTCAAGGACCACGGCCACTACCTCTCCGGCTACGAGCAGGCCCTCAAGATGAGCCACACCTTCAACGTCCTGGACGCCCGGGGCGCCGTCTCCACCACCGAACGCCCCGGCATCATCAAGCGCGTGCGCGACCTCACCTGCGCCTGCGCCCGGGCCTACGTGGAACGGGAGTCCGCCGCGCTTGAAGCGGCCTCCGGGGAGGTGAAGGCATGAGCGACCTGCTTCTGGAAATCCACTGCGAGGAAATCCCCGCGCGCTTCCTGTCCCCCCTGTCCACGGAATTCGCCGAGGGCCTCCTGGCCTGGCTCAAGGACAACCTGGCCATCCAGCCCGAGGTGGAACGCTTCCAGTCCCCGCGCAAGCTGGCCTGGCGCGTGAAGGGGCTTCCGGCCCTCCAGCCCGACCAGAGCGAGGTCCAGGTGGGCCCGCCCCAGCGCATGTGCGTGGACGGCGACGGCAACCCCACCCAGACCGGCCTCAAGTTCGCAGAGAAGTGGGGCGCCCCCTTCGACCAGGTGCGCTTCGAGCAGCCCGCGGGCAAGAAGGAGCCCGTGGCCGTGGTCACCCTCGTGCGCAAGGGCCGGCCCACCCTCGAGCTCCTGGCCGAGACCCTGCCCCGCCTCGTCTCCGGCCTCCACGTGCCCCGGGCCATGCGCTGGGGCAGCAGCGAGTTCGAGTTCGTGCGGCCCATCCGCAGCATCCTCTGCCTCCTGGGCCCCGACGTGGTGCCCTTCGAGCTGGACGGCGTGAAGGCCGGCCGCGCCACCTTCGGCCACCGCCTCTACCACATGGACCACCCCGCCAAGGTGGAGGTCCCCAGCACCGACGCTTACGAGACGGCCCTGGAGGCCGCGGGCATCGTGGTGTCCTGCCCCGTGCGCCGGGAGCGCCTGGCCCGCCAGATCGACGACCTCGCCACCGCCGCCGGCGGACGCGTGGTGGCCGACGACGAGCTGCTCACCACCCTGGCCGAGATCACCGAGTTCCCCCGCATCGTCGTGGGCGAATTCCCCGGCAGCTTCCTGGCCCTGCCCAAGGAGGTGCTGGTCACCTCCCTCAAGGAGCACCAGAAGGCCTTCTGCGTGGAGGACACCCAGGGCGAGCTGCTGCCCTGCTTCCTCACCGCCGCCAACCGCCCCGACGATCCCGACGGCTTCATCAAGAGCGGCAACGAGTGGGTGCTCCGCGCCCGGCTCTACGACGCCCGGTTCTTCTTCGACGAGGACCGCAAGCAGCCCCTGGCCGACCGCATGGAGAAGCTCAAGAGCCTCACCTTCCAGCGGGAGCTGGGCAGCTACTTCGACAAGACCGAGCGCATCACCGCCCTCTCCGAAGCCTTCGCCTCGGCCCTGGGCCTGGACGGCACCGACGGCAAGCTCGTGGCCCGCAGCTGCAAGTGCGACCTCGTGACCCTCATGGTGGGCGAGTTCCCCGAGCTGCAGGGCATCATGGGCGGCGAGTACCTCAAGCGCGAGAACGCCCACCCCAAGGTGTGGCAGGCCGTGAAGGAGCACTACCAGCCCGTCTCCAGCGAGGCCCCCATCCCCGCCACCCCCCTGGGCGGGATCCTGGCCCTGGCCGACAAGATGGACACCGTCGCGGGCTGCTTCTCCGTGGGCATCATCCCCACGGGCTCCAAGGACCCGCTGGCCCTGCGCCGCGCGGGACAGGGCATCGTGCGCATCCTCTTCGAGAAGAACTGGAACCTGAACCCCGTGCGGGCCGCCGCCCTGGCCCTGGAAGGCGTCGGGGAGAAGGCCACCCGCCCCCGGGCCGAGACCCTGGAGGCCCTGGAAAGCTTCTTCCGGGACCGCGTCGCCTACCAGCTGGAGCAGGCCGGGTACGCCGGCCCCGTGCGGCGCGCCGCCCTGGCCGCGGGCTGGACGGACCTGGTGGACCTCAAGTCCCGCTGCGAGTCCCTGGCCGCCTTCGGCAACGACCCCCGCTTCGACAGCCTGGCCCAGAGCGCCAAGCGCATCAGCAACATCCTCAAGGACGAGACCCCCTCCGAGGACCTGGACGCCGCCCTCCTGCAGCAGCCCGAGGAGAAGGCCCTGGCCTTGCAGCTCCCGGCCCTGGAATCCGACCCCGACCACGCGTCGCTCCTGGCGGCCCTGGCGGGACTGGCCCAGCCGCTGGAGGCCTTCTTCAACGCCGTGATGGTGAAGTGCGAGGACCCCGCCCTGCGGGCCGCGCGCCTCTCCCTGCTCCTGCGGCTGCGCAAGGCGTTCCTGCGGGTGGCCGACTTCAGCCAGTGGCAGTAGAAGGCTCGCCCTGACCTGTTGGGATAGGCACAAAAAGGCCCCGCGCC
>DBME01000380.1 GCA_002298155.1 Holophagaceae bacterium UBA706
GTGGCCAGGCGCGGCTGCAGGAGGGAGTGCTGGTAGATGTCGTGGTAGCCCAGGGGCTGCTCGATCATGGTGAGCCCGAAGGCGTCCAGCTGCGCCAGGTGCGCCGCGTCGTCCAGCGTGTAGTCGCCGTTGGCGTCGGCCATGAGAGGCAGGTCCGGGTGGCGTTCCCGCACGGCGGCGACCCAGGCCACGTCCTTGCCGCGCATGATCTTCATCTTGACCCGGTGGTAGCCCTGGGCCACCGCCTCCTCCACCTTGGCCAGCAGGGCTTCGGGGGAGTCCTGGATGCCGATGCTGATGCCCGAGGCGATGCGCCGGGCCGGGAAGCCCAGGAGCTCGTGGAGCGGGATCCCCCGCCGCCGCGCGAAGAGGTCCAGCAGTGCGTTCTCCACCGTGGCCTTGGCCATGGGGTTCCCCCGCACCTTCCGGAAGCGCCCCAGCACTTCGGCCAGGGTGCGCCCGGGTTCCAGCTCGGGCAGCAGGAAGTCCTTCACCAGGTGCCGCGCCGTGACGGTGGTCTCGCCGTCGTAGTAAGGGTCGGGGTCGGCGACGCATTCGCCCCAGCCGAAGGCCCCGTCCTGCCCCAGCCGGAGCAGGAGGGCCTCCTTCACGGCCCAGGAGGCCACGCTGGTGCCGAAGGGCTCCACGAAGGGGACGCTGACGACCACCAGATCGATGCGGTCGAGGGGTCCCACGGTCTCGGCAAGGAGGGACTGAAAATTTTTACCCATGCCGACAAAGAAACTTTCACTCTGCGTTGGATGTGCCATGATTGATTGTATACCTGTAGATCCTTTTGGGCGGCCGGAGCCGCACAACCTGAACCGAAGAAGGACGAACGCATGCACGCGAAACCTCTGGACACCCTCCTCCTGTTTTCCCTTCCCGCCTCCGGGAAATCCGAAATGCGCCGCTATCTCGCGAGCCTCACGCCCGAGCAGTGCCGCAACGACTTCGGCATGGGCCCCACCGCGCAGCTGGACGACTATCCGTATGTCCACCTCATGCACCGCATCGACGACGAGCTCCAGGCCCGCGGCTACGGCTACAAGTTCTACTACGGCCCCACGCGCCCCTTCCAGGACGAGTGGACCTGGGCGGCCCTCATCGAGCTGCTCAACGAGGACTACGCGAACCTGAGGAAGTCGGCCCAGATCGAAGTCCCCAGCGCCGCGCAGCTGCTCTTCGACCGCATGGACGCGGCCCGGGTCCGCGCCGGCATGCTGGAAGTCATGGGCGACCTGCCCTACCGCGTCCGCAAGTCCGTGGCCGAGGCCCTCGAGGCCGAGTGCCGCGCCGAGCTCGACACCCTCAACCGCCAGAACGCCCTGGGCATCGAAGGCAAGACCATCGTCATCGAGGCCGCCCGCGGCGGCGCCAACGGCTCGGCGTTCCCCCTCTGCCCCCCCCACGGCTACGCCACCGCCTTCCAGCACCTGTCCACGGACATCCTGGAGCGCAGCAGCCTGATGTACATCTGGGTCGAGCCCTTCCAGAGCCGCCACAAGAACATCGAACGCGGCAAGCCCGATGGCCAGGGCAGCATCCTCAACCACAGCGTGCCCATGGAAGTCATGCTCGGCCAGTACGGCACCGACGACATGGCCTGGCTGCTGGAGCAGAGCGACCGTCCCGGGACCATCAAGGTCGAGCGCATCGTGGCCGAAGGCGACCGCTATGTCACCCGCACCTACTACATCCCCGCGGCCCGCTTCGACAACCGCCAGGACCTGACCACCTTCGTGCGCGCCCCCCGGGAAGCCTGGAAGCCCGAGGACGTGGCGGCCATTCATGGCGGCCTGAAGGAAACGTTCCGCAATTTCGGCCGCTAGCGCCATGTGGAAGACAGCCGAAGGCAGCACTGAAAGGCTCCTGCAGCTCTGCTCGGGCTATTTCCTCCTCTACGTGGTCACCGGCCTCGTGGTGAAGGCCTTCACGGCATCGGCCCATACGCCCATGGGCACGCCGCCCATGGGCGACATCGCCTTCCTCAGCTACAACACGCTGGGTGCCAACCTCACCTGCCTCATCCCCGCCGTGGTGCTGGGCTGGTGGCGGCTGAAGTCCATCCGCCCCGTGCGGGTGGCCGGGTTCGAGATTCCGTCCGAGTTCTTCTACATCATCCCCAGCGGCATCTGCACCGCCATCGTCATCCCCACCACCACCCTCATGTACACCCTGCCCATCTCCGTGATGGTGGCCATGGTGATCATGCGGGCCTCGGTCATCGTCATCGGGCGGGTGGTGGACGGCGTCCAGATCGCGCAGGGCATCCTCCAGAAGCGCATCTACTGGGAAGAGAACATCGCCGTGGGCTTCGCCGTCCTGGGCGCCTGCATCGAGCTCTTCGCGTTCCAGAGCGGCGGACTGTCCCTGCTTCGCAACCGCGCGTTCCAGGTGATCTTCGCCAGCTACCTGACGTCGTACGCGATCCGCATCTACATCATGAACTACTACAAGAACACCCGGCCCAAGGGCGCGCCCCTGGACAACAAGGGGTTCTTCGCGGTCGAGCAGATCGCCGCCTCGGCGGCCATGGTCATCATCGCCCTGGCGGTGTACAACGCGCCGAAGTACTTCCCGTCCCTGGGCGGCGTGCGGCAGATCACGGACTTCGTGGCCTCCATCCGCACCCCGGACATCGGCTGGTACTGGGCGGCCTTCTCGGGCCTCGCCTTCGGCCTGGTGGCGTTCTTCTCGGTATTCATCTTCATGTTCAAGGGGCGCACCGCCACCTTCACCGGGCTGATCAACCGCCTCACCTCGCTGATCGCCGGCACCACCGCGACCCTGCTCGGCCACTTCCTCTTCAAGAGCAAGTGGCCCACCGCGCAGAACTGGATCTCGCTGGGCTTCGTCCTCGTGGCCGTGTTCTTCCTGTCCCAGGCCGAACGCCGCCGCGCACAGGAACTCAAGGCCGCCAAGGAGATCTGAGGCCGGGGCACCAGCCCCTTTATCCACTCCATCCCCGTCACCTGCCTGGGCGCGCCGCGTCCTTCCTGGCTGGTAACGGGGATGAATTGGATTTGGAGGATGAAGGGGAAGATGCCGGAAGGATCGGCGGCATGGATACGATGGGGCCTTGGAGCCACTGGGCGGGGCTGATGCATGGCTGGGTGGCGTTGTAGGCAAACTGATCAGGCACAGAGCTCCACTGAGGCACAGAGAACACAGGAAAGCTTCCAGGGGGGTGGGCTTCGCATCACCTGGGGCTTGAGCGCCGACCCACCCCGCCCGGCCCCTGCTCGCTACGCTCGCCGAAGCTCTGCGAGCTTCGCGTCCATGGGGGGGGGTGGCCCTTCCGCATGCGAGCCTG
>DBME01000339.1:0-210 GCA_002298155.1 Holophagaceae bacterium UBA706
CCCCCCTCCCCTCCTCACTCCCCCCCAAACCGGAACCTCCCCTCGAATATCTCGAAAATCCTGGTAAAATAAAGGGTTCTGGGGGAATCATGCTCGGTGCTCAAAACGTTACGATGCGCTTTGGCGCCAGGATCCTGTTCGAGGACGTGACGACGACCTTCCAGCCGGGCAGACGATTCGGCCTCACCGGCCCCAACGGCAGCGGCAAGT
>DBME01000339.1:226-7983 GCA_002298155.1 Holophagaceae bacterium UBA706
CCAGGACCAGTTCGCCTTCGACGCCTTCCGCGCCGTGGACACCGTGATCATGGGCAACAAGCCCCTGTGGGACGCCCTGCAGGAGCGGGACCGCATCTACGAGAAGGCCGAGATCACCGACGCCGACGGCATGCGCCTGGGCGAACTCGAAGGCATCGTGGCCGACGAGGACGGCTACACGGCCGAAGCCGACGCCGCCATCCTCCTCAGCGGCCTGGGCGTTCCCGAGGACTGCCACGAGCGGACCATGGGCGAGCTCCAGGGCGGCCAGAAGGTGCGGGTGCTCCTCGCCCAGGCCCTGTTCGGCAANNTGCTGGACGAACCCACCAACCACCTCGACCTGGACTCCATCCACTGGCTCGAGAACTTCCTCATGCGGTACAAGGGCTCGCTGGTGGTCATCTCCCACGACCGGCACTTCCTCAATTCCGTGTGCACCCACATCGCCGACATCGACTACCAGACGATCATCCAGTACTCCGGCGGCTACGACGACATGGTCATGCAGAAGATGCAGATCCGCTCGCGGCTGGAATCCGAGAACCTCCAGCGCGAGAAGAAGATCGCCCAGCTCAACGACTTCATCCAGCGCTTCGCCGCCGGCACCCGCAGCAGCCAGGTGAACTCGCGGCGCAAGGAGGTGGAGCGCCTCACCCCCAACGACCTGGCCCGCAGCAACATCCAGCGCCCCTACATCATGTTCAGCCAGGCCAAGCCCGGCGGCCGCCACGCCCTGGAATTCGAGAACGTGTGCAAGGGCTACGACGGCGAGGAAGGCCGCCTGGAGATCATCCGCGACTTCACCGCCAACGTGCCCCGCGGCGAGAAGATCGCCCTGGTGGGCCGCAACGGCGCCGGCAAATCCTCGCTCCTCAAGGCCCTCCTGGCCAACGCCCCGGGCGTCACCGAGCTGGACCGGGGCATCGACAGCGGCACCGTGCGCTGGGGCCACGAGGTGAACGTGGGCTACTTCGCCCAGGACTTCCGCGAATCCATCCCGGGCGGCTACACCCTGGTGGACTGGCTGCGGCAGTTCGACCCCGACGCCCTGGTGGAGCAGATCCGCGGCGTGCTGGGTCAGATGCTCTTCCGCGGCGAGGAGGGCATGAAGAAGACCGAGGTGCTCTCCGGCGGCGAGGGCTGCCGCCTGATGTTCTGCAAGCTCATGCTGCAGAAGCCCAACTTCCTGGTGCTGGACGAACCCACCAACCACCTGGACCTGGAAGCGGTCATCGCCCTGAACACGGCCCTGCAGCGCTACGAAGGCACCATCATCCTGGTCACGCACGACGAGGACCTCATCGACGAGGTCGCGACGCGCATCTGGAGCATCACCGACGACGGCATTGAGGATTTCCAGGGCACCTACGCGGAATTCCAGGCCGCCGGGAACCGTTCCTAAGACCTTTCCCGGCCGGAGGCCAGCCATGTGCGGAATCGTATCCATCTGCTACGGGACGGAGAATCCGTCCATGGGCCTGGAAGGCGGCGAGCTCCTCAAGCGCCTGGAGTACCGGGGCTATGACTCCACGGGCGGCGCCTTCATCCGCGCCGACCAGTCCATCCGCCTCCTGAAGAAGGTGGGCGCCCCCAGCAAGGTCGTCGTGGAGCTGGACCTCGACCAGGAGCGGGGGCAGCGGTTCATCGGACAGGTGCGCTGGGCCACCTACGGCGCCGTCACGGACGTCAACAGCCAGCCCCACCACGTGGCCTGCCGGGTGGAGTTCGTGGGGGCGCACAACGGCAACATCTCCAACACCGACGCCCTCAAGACCTGGCTCACGGAACGGGGCCACAAGGTGGTCTCGGACAACGACGGCGAGATGATCACCCACGTGGCGGAGGACTACTACGCCGCGAACCTGGCCGCCCCCGAGGCCGCCCTGGAGGCCGGCCGGCGCGCCTGCGCCTCCCTGGCCTCCCCCGTCCCCGACGGGGCCCTCCTGCTGGTGGACGCGGCCCGCAAGGCCGACGCCAAGGGCGAGGGTTCGTACGCCGCCGCCTTCTGCGACCCTCGGGTCCCGGGCGTGGTGGCGGTGAAATCCGGCTCCTCCCTCTACGCCGGCATCGGCACGGACGCCTTCGGGGAGTTCGTGGTGGTCTCCAGCGACCTCACCTCGGTGCTCAGCAAGACCCGCATGCTCATCCCCCTCGCCGAAGGGGAGGGGCTCTGGTTCACCGAACGCGCCTACGCCGTCTTCCCCCTCAAGGGCGAGCTGGCCTTCAGCGCCCCCCGGCCCCGGCGCTCCAAGCTCAATGTTCGGGACACCGGCCTGCGCGCCCCCTTCCGCTACTTCATGGACCAGGAGATCGCCTCCTCGCCCGAGAACCTCGCGGGGATCCTCCGCTACTACTTCCGCGACCCATCCACCGACGGCCTGTTCCACGCCTTCGAGGAGCGCATCGACCTGGGCAAGGCCCTCCTGATGAAAGTCCTGGCCCTCTACGACGCGCCGGACGAGACCTCGCTGGTCGAGGCGTTCCGGGCCCTGCGGGCGGACCCCGTCAACCAGGAGCTCATGGCGTGGGTGAAGCCCCACCAGGAAGGCCTCCGGCCCCTCCACGGCAAGCCCGAGTCCGACGAGCGCGCCCTGCTGGCCGACCTGTTCCGCCTGGAGCCGGACGCCGGCCCCGAACTGGCCGTCTACGACGCGCTCCTGGTGTGGAAGAAGCAGCGCCGGGTCATCCGCCACCTCCAGGACCTGATCCAGGCCATCAAGTCCGCCCAGGGGCGGGTCTTCCTGGTGGCCTCGGGCACCTCCTACCACGCGGCGCTGGTGGCGGCCTACTTCTTCAACAACCTCTCGGGCGTCGGGGTCTTCCCCGTGAACCCCGGCATGTTCCGCTCGATGTACATGAACACGCTGGATCCCCGGGACCTGCTCATCGGCATCACCCAGTCCGGCGAAACCAAGGACCTGGTGGACATCTTCCAGGACGTGCGCGCCCGGGTCCCGGCCCTGCGCCGCATCGCCCTGGTGAACAACGAGAACAGCCGCATCCCCCAGGAACTGGTGGAGTTCTACCTGCCGATCCTCTGCGGCCCCGAGATCGCGGTGGCGGCCACCAAGAGCTTCCTGAACCAGGTGGCCGTCCTCTACGTCATCGCCGCCTCGTTCTCCCTCACGGACCGCAAGATCGCCGCGCGCCTCCAGGCCGCAGCGGACCTGGTGACCCGCACCCTGGCCGAATGCGGCCCCCGGGTGGAGGAGGCCGCCGTGCGCCTCCACCTGGAGCCCTCCCTGCACATCCTGGGCACCGGGCTCATCGGTCTGGCCCGGGAAGGGGCCCTGAAGATCCGGGAAGTGGTGCTGAACCACGCGGAGGGCTACGACGCCGCCGAGTTCAAGCACGGGCCCAACACCATCCTGGGCAAGAACACCCTCTTCTCCATCGCCGACCTGGCCGGGCTCCTGGACGCCCATGAGGCCCGGCGCGGCGAAGGTCCCTTCGCCGGCGGCATGGAGACTCTCCAGGCCCGGCCGGAGCTGGTGGAGGCCCACTTCTCCAACTACCCGCTGCTCTTCATCTGCCCCGCCGAGGAGCGGGACATCCGCATCACCATCAGCCAGATCCACACCCACAAGATCCGCGGCGCCGACATCCTCCTCATCGCCGAGGCCAACCCCGACCTGGCCATGGCCGTGAAGGGCAAGCCCATGGGCCAGGACCGGTACTGGTCCGAGTACCTGGAGGTCCCCGCCTGCGGCGACCCGAACCTTTTCGTGTTCGCGGCCTCGGTGCTGTTGCAGCGGCTGGCCTTCCGCATGTCGGTGCTCAAGATGGAGTACCTGGACCGCCTGCGGGTGGCCGATCATGGCGTCCACCCCGACAGCCCCAAGAACGTGTCCAAGTCCATCACGGTGGATTGAGCATGATGACCCACCCGGTCGCAATGCCCCCGGGGCCGGACCCCTCCGGGATGTGACAGGAATCATCAATCCCCAGCCGTCCTTGACGCGGGCATTCCGTACGATTCACCATCGGCGTTGAAGTCCCAACCTGAAGGTGCGGAATGCTCGAGAAGCTGGACTATCAATCGGCGGGCCTGATATCAGGTCTTGAAGTTCATCAGCAGCTTCTCACGGCGCACAAGCTGTTCTGCCGCTGCCCCGCGGGCCTCTATACGGAAACCCACGACGGCGAGGTGCTGCGGCACATGCGGCCGACCCTGAGCGAGCTGGGCGAGTACGACGGCACCGCCCTCATGGAGTTCAAGACCAAGAAGGAGATCATCTATCTCCTGAACCATCTCAACGTGTGCACGTACGAGATGGACGACACGCCGCCCTTCCTGGTGAACCAGGAGGCCATCGACGTGGCCATCGAACTCTGCCTGGCCATGGGCATGGACATCATCGACGAGGTCCACATCGCCCGAAAGCAGTACCTGGACGGCAGTATCCCCACCGGGTTCCAGCGCACGGCCATCGTGGGCATGAACGGCGGCCTCCCCTTCCGCGGCCGGAACCTCACCGTGACGCACCTCTCCATCGAGGAGGATTCCTGCCGCGAGGTGAGCGACAAGGGCCACCGCATCGTGTGGCGCACGGACCGCCTGGGCATGCCCCTCACCGAGACTGTCACCGGTCCCGACCTCAAGACCCCCGAGGAAGTGCGCGACGCCATCCTCCTCTGCGGCCTCGTGGCCCGGTCCACGGGGCGCGTGCGCACCGGCATGGGCGCCAGCCGCCAGGACGTGAACGTCAGCGTGCGCGGCGGCAGCCGCGTGGAGATCAAGGGCGTGCCCAAGGCGGGCTACGCCGTGAAGCTCGTGCACAACGAGGCCGTGCGCCAGGTCAACCTGCTGCGCCTCAAGGACGAGCTTAACCGCCGCGGCATGCGCGAGGCCAAGGACATCCGCATCACCCCCGTGGACGTCACCGAGGTGTTCCAGGGCGTTGACCTGGGCTTCCTGCAGCGGGCCGTGCGGGCGGGTGGCAGGATCTTCGCCGTGCGCCTGGAAGGCGGCCTGGGCCTGGCCCAGTTCCCCACCCAGCCCGAGACCACCTTCCTGGACGAACTCTCCGGACGCATCCGGGTCATCGCCTGCCTGGATGAGGCCCCCATCGTCCTCAGCGGCCAGCAGATGCCCGAGTTCGCCGCCCGGCACAAGGTCATCGAGCGCCTGCGCCGCCGGCTGCACATGAACGAGAATGACGATTTCTACATCGTCTTCGGACCCGAGGCCGACTGCCGCACCGCCGCCGAGGAGATCCGCCTGCGGTACGTGGACGCCCTGAAGGGCGTGCCCCAGGAGACCCGGCAGGCCCTGGTGGGCGGCTTCACCACCTTCGAGCGCATCCTCCCCGGCCCCGACCGGATGTACCCCGACACCGACTCGCCCCCCACCCGAATCACCAGCGAGCGCGTGGAGGCGGCCCGGGCCCGCATGCGGCCCACCCCCTGGGCGCGTTTCCACCAGTTCGGCGCCTGGGGCGTCCCCGCCGAGACCACCTCCTTCCTTATCCGCCGCGGCGGCATCGAGCTCGTGGACGCCGTGGTGAGCCTGACCGGCGCCGACGGCCTCGTGGCCGCCATCGAGATCGGCCAGCGGGCCAAGTCCCTCAAGCGCAAGGGCATCCCCATGGAGCGCCTGGGCGCGCCCGAGTGGGTGCAGATCTTCGACCTCTTCACCGGCGGGCGGATCCCCCGCGAAGCCATCCAGGTGGTGGCCTCCCACATGGCCCGGAACCCCGGCATCGACGCCGAGCGCGCCGTGGCGGACCTGGGCTTCGGGATCCAGCCCCGCGAGGCCTGGAGCCGCGAGCTGCAGGGCCTCTCCATGGAGGACTACCGCATCGACCTGGGCGATTCCGACGGCAAGCGCCTGCGCTTCCTGGCCGGCAGGGCCATGCGCCAGCTCCTGGGCAAGGCTCCGGCCAAGGAGGTGGCGGACTACCTCAGGAACCGTCTCAACCAGGAGGCCGGACGATGACCGCGACCATCCCCATCCAGGAACGGGAAGACCGGTTCCAGGGCTACCGCGGAACGGCACGGGAGGCCCTGGAGCGCTACGGCATCGGCGTGTGGAGCGAAGTGGAGATCGTGAACGACCGCGGCTCGCTCTTCAAGGGCGTGATCCTGCCCCGCAGCGAGACCTTCGACGACCTGCACATCGTGGTGAAGCTCTTCAACGGCTACAACGTCGGCGTGGTGGCCTCCCGCATCCGCGAGGCCAGGGAGACCGGCTACAAGAAGGCCGTCTACAAGATCCCCGAGAAGGCCTTCCCGACGGATTCCCGCAAGAAGAACGTGACCCTGCTGGGCACCGGCGGCACCATCGCCTCCCGCCTGGACTACCGTACCGGCGCCGTCATCCCGGCCTTCACCCCCGGCGAGCTCTACGGGGCCGTGCCCGAGCTGGCCGACATCGCGAACATGGACACCAAGAAGCTCTTCGGGGTGTTCAGCGAGAACATGGGCCCCGAACAGTACATCGCCCTGGCCAAGGCCATCGGCGAGGAGATCGCCCGGGGCTGCGACGGCATCGTCATCGGCCACGGCACGGACACCATGAGCCACACCGGCGCCATCCTCAGCTTCATGGTGCAGAACTCCCCGGTGCCCATCGTCCTCGTGGGCAGCCAGCGCAGCTCGGACCGCCCCTCGTCCGACGCCGCCCTGAACCTCATGAACGCCGTGCGCACCGCCGCCGAGTGCGACATCGCCGAGGTGATGCTCTGCATGTTCGGGCCCACCTCGGACAACTACGACCTGCTGCACCGGGGCACCCGCTGCCGGAAGATGCACTCCAGCTACCGCAGCACCTTCCGCACCATCGGCGCCACGCCCCTGGCCACCGTCTCCCGCGACCGCAACGAGAACGGCCAGCACTTCACCTACCTCACCGACGACTTCCTCAAGCGCGACAAGAAGCGGGTCCCCATCATCAACCCCTCGTTCGAAGAGAAGGTGACGATCCAGTACTACTACCCCAACTTCAACCCCGACATCATCGACGGGTTGTCGGACATGGGTTACCGGGGCATGGTCATCGCCGGCACGGGCCTGGGGCACATCAACAAGCCCCTCTACCCCGCCGTCAAGCGCGCCATCCAGAAGGGCATGACCGTGGTCATGACCGTGCAGACCATCTGGGGCTACGCCCAGATGTACGTCTACGACACCGGCCGGGACCTGCTCAACCTGGGCATCATCCCCATGGACAACATGCTGCCGGAGACGGCCTACATGAAGCTGGCCTGGGTCCTGGGCCAGACCGACGACCCCGCGAAGATCCGGGAGATGCTGCTGGCGCCGGTGAACCATGAAATCACGCCGCGGGAACCGCACAATGGCTACCTTGTCCTCCAGGGCGGCTTGCCGGAGGTCGAGGCCTTCATCGGGCAGCACTGGAAATAGCCCGGTCCGGCACTCCGGAACAGACAGAAGGCCCGCGGAAGTGGGCCTTTGTCTTTGGTGTTTGGATATTCTCGCTCTGACCGGCATTCCCTGCCGGTGGCTGCTTTTGATTAGTCCTGGTCCCCGAGGATGGGCCCGGCCCATGGGGTGCCGGTTCGTCGCGCCGACCCACCGGCACCNNTCCGGTCCTCGCTACGCTGCGGGCCGGGGCCTCCGGTTTGCCGTGGCTAGGCTTCCGAGACGCACTGTCCGGAGTGGGGCCCGCTCTGACCAGCGCCTGGGTTGACCTGCCGCGATCCAGGGCTCCCAAGTCCTTGCGGCAACAACTCCCTGGGCGTCTCCGGGCGGATTCATCTCCCGCCAAGGGCACCATGGTTCACAGGTCCGAGCTA
>DBME01000015.1 GCA_002298155.1 Holophagaceae bacterium UBA706
CCATCGAGGCCGCCCGCGCCGGCGAGCACGGCAAGGGCTTCGCCGTCGTCGCCGCCGAGGTGCGCAAGCTCGCCGAGCGCTCGCAAGTGGCGGCACAGGAAATCGGCGAACTCGCCGGCTCCTCCGTCAAGATGGCCGAGAAGGCCGGCAGCCTGCTCGACGAGATGGTGCCTTCGATCAAGAAGACTTCCGATCTGGTGCAGGAGATCGCCGCCGCCTCGCAAGAACAATCCGCCGGCGTCGGCCAGATCAACGGCGCCATGGGCCAGCTCAACAAGGCCACCCAGCAGAACGCCTCCGCTTCCGAAGAGCTTGCCGCCACCGCCGAGGAAATGGGCGGGCAGGCCGCCCAGCTGCAAGACCTCATGGGCTTCTTCAAGGTAAACGCTCGCTAACGCGGCCACCCCTCAGACGCATCCTCCATGGCCAAACTAGAACCCCCGGAAATCAGCGATCCCGAGTTTCGCCAGTTCCAGCAGCTGATCTACAAGATCGCCGGCATTAGCATGGCCGACAGCAAGAAGGTGCTGCTCGTCGGCCGTCTGGGCAAGCGGCTGAAGGCGCACAATTTCAGCAGCTTCGCCGAGTACTACCGCTACGTCACCGCCGCCGGCCACGCCGACGAGTTGCAGACCATGGTGGACCTGCTGACCACCAACGAGACCTATTTCTTCCGCGAGCAGGCGCATTTCGACTATCTCGCCGACGTGATCCTGGCCAAGCATCCGCCGGGCCGCCCGTTCGACGTCTGGAGCGCGGCCTCGTCCACCGGCGAGGAGATCTACACCATCGCCTTCACCCTGGCCGACACGCTAGGCATCGACGCGCCGTGGACCATCACCGGTTCGGACATCTCCACCCAGGTGCTGGCCGTCGCCGAGCGCGGCCACTACTGGCTGGACCGCACGCGCGGGCTGCCCGACAGCTATCTGCGCAAGTACTGCCTGAAGGGCGTGCGCACCCAGGAAGGCAGCTTCATGATCGCCCCCGAGATCAAGCGCCACACGCGCTTCCGCCAGGTGAACCTGAACCGCCAACTGCCCGACATGGGCAAGTTCCACGTGATTTTCCTGCGCAACGTGATGATCTATTTCGACGCCGACACCAAGCGCGAAGTCGTCGCTCGCCTGGCCCGCCAGCTGCACCCTGGCGGCTACCTGATCATCGGCCATTCGGAAAGCCTCAACGGTCTCACCGACACCCTGCGCGCCGTCAAACCGACCATTTACCAGTTGCCCGCATGACGACCATTAATTCGTTCCTCTTCCCGCTCAAAGGGGTGGGCGCGGTTCAGCCGCTGCGCGCCGTCCGCGTCATCGACTTGCCGCCCCCGTGCGCCGGCCCGGCGGAGGCGACGTGAGCGAAAAAATCAAGGTGATGATCGTCGATGACTCGGCGGTCGTCCGCCAGGTCAATCGCGAAACCCTCGAACGCGAATCCGACATCCAGGTCATCGGCGTCGCCGCCGATCCGCTCTACGCGCTCGACAAGATGAAGACGCAGTGGCCCGACGTGCTGGTCATCGACATCGAGATGCCGCGCATGGACGGCCTCACCTTCCTCAAGAAGATCATGGCCGAGCACCCGACGCCGACCATCGTCTGCTCCTCGCTGGCCGAAAAGGGCGCGGCGGCGACCATGGAAGCGCTCGCCGCCGGCGCGCTCTCGATCATCACCAAGCCCAAGATGGGCGTGAAGCAGTTCCTGCAGGATTCCGCCAACGACCTGGTGCAGGCCGTGCGTGCCGCCAGCAAGGCCAACATGCGCCGCGTCGCCATCGGCATGACGCAGGCGGCGACGCCGCCGCCCAAGCTCACTGCCGATGCCGTGCTCGCCGCCCAGGCTGCCAGCACGCGTGCCATGGCCAACACCACCGACAAGGTGATCGCCATCGGCACCTCCACCGGCGGCACGCAGGCGCTGGAAGCGGTGCTGACCAAGCTGCCGGCGGTCTGCGCCGGCATCGTCATCGTCCAGCACATGCCGGAGAAATTCACCGCCATGTTCGCCGAGCGGCTCAACACCCTGTGCAAGGTCGAGGTGCGCGAAGCCAAGAACGGCGACCGCGTGATGCCCGGCCGTGCGTTGATCGCGCCAGGTGGCAAGCACATGATGCTGCGGCGTAGCGGCGCGCAGTATTACGTCGAGGTCGCCGACGGCCCGGTGGTGAACCGGCACAAGCCCTCGGTAGATGTGCTGTTCCGTTCCGTCGCGCAGATCGCCGGGCGCAACGCGCTGGGCATCATCATGACCGGCATGGGCGACGACGGCGCCCGGGGCCTGCTGGAGATGAAGCAGGCCGGGGCCCACACCCTTGCCCAGGACGAGGAGAGTTGCGTGGTCTTCGGCATGCCCAAGGAGGCCATCAAGCTCGGCGCCGCGGACAAGGTGGTGCCGCTGTCGCACATTCCGGAACTCATTTCGCGTTGAAGGCGGGGTACACCATGGAACCAGGCGACAAGATCCTCGTGATCGATGACGATGCCACGCTGAGGCTGGCCCTCCGGGCCTTCCTGGAGAAGCACGGCTTCGTGGTGGCCGAAGCCCCCGGAGGGGCCGAGGGGATCGAGGCCATGCCCTGGGAGAAGCCGGCCCTCGTGCTCCTGGACCTGACCATGCCGGGCATGAACGGGTTCGAGGTGTGCCACCGGATCAAGGCCCTGCCCGAAGGCCGCAGCACGCCGGTGATCGTCATGAGCGGCCTTCTGGGCACCTCCCAGAAGCGCAAGGCCCTCCATGCCGGCGCCGTGGACAGTTTGCAGAAGCCATTGGACTACGAGGAGGTCGAGATCCGGATCCGCACCCACCTGGCCATCCGGCACCAGGAGACCGCCCTGAAGAAGGCCCTCCACGACGCCGGCGCCATGAACCGGAACCTGCTGGAACTCAACGACAAGCTCACCCAGTCGGAAGCCGTGAAGACCCGCTTCCTCGCCCTCATGCGGAACTCCATCAACAACCCCCTCACGGACATCCTCGGCCTGGCCCGGAGCATCACCGATCAGCCCGAGGGGTTGGAAAAGGCGCGGGATCTGGCCCGGCTCATCCACTCCAACGCCTTCCGCATGGATTGCCAGATGCGCAACGTCTTTTCCGCCGCGGAACTGGAGGCCGGGGAAGCCCGGCCCTTCATCACGAGGGTGAACGTCGCCTCCGTGGCCGCAGACGTGATGAACTCCTTCGGCGCCTGTGCGAGCGTCAAGGAGAAGACCCTGGACCTCGCCCTGGAAGGCGATCTTCAGGCCTTTCCCACGGACGGCAGCAAGCTGGAGCACATCCTGGCCAACCTGGTCGCCAATGCGCTGGATTTCACCGGGCCCGGAGGCGTCATCCGCATCCGCCTCGCCGGAGAGGCCTCGCGGCTGGTGCTGAGTGTTGCCGATGAAGGGCCGGGCATACCCGAGGCTGGGCAGCGCTACCTTTTCGCGCCGTTCCGCGCGGCGGCCGGGGAGAGCATGGCTCCCCGGGGCCATGGCCTGGGGTTGCCCGTCGCCAAGGCGCTGGCGGACCTTCTGGATGGATCGCTCCATCTGCGGTCGGAACCCGGGCAGGGCTGCGTCTTCACCCTGACCCTGCCCCGGGCTCCGGTGCTTGACGAGGTGGAGGCCGACGCCCTGGGGGGGGACATCCTCATTTTCGACGAACCCCAGGAATTCTGAACGTGGTCCCCGGCATCGAGGGTCCGGCGACCCACTACCTGTACCCGTGCACCGTATTCGTGCACCGGGCGGAGTACATCGTCTCGACGATCCTGGGCTCCTGCGTGGCCGTGTGCCTGCGGGACCGTGTCCTGGCCATGGGCGGGATCAACCACTACATGCTCGCCCTCTGGAACGGCGACGGCCTGCCCACCCCCAAGTACGGCAACATCGCCATCGAGACCCTCCTCAAGGCCATGCTGGGGCGGGGCTGCCTCCGGGAGAACCTCACGGCCAAGATCTTCGGGGGGGCCAACGTCATCGGGTCGGGGCAAGGCGCCTTCAGCGTGGGCGAGCGCAACATCGCCCTCGCCCGGGACGTGCTGGCGCGGGAAGGGCTGCCCATCGTGGCCGAGGACGTGGGAGGCGACGCGGGCCGCAAGATCATCTACAACACCCGCACCGGCGTGGTGCTGGTCTCCCGCTTGAAGCGCATGGACGGCCAGCCTCTGGTCCTGCCGGACGGCAGGCCACGCTAGAATCGGCCCATGGCCGACTGCAGGGAGGAATGGATCGTCATCCAGGGCGCGCGGGAGCACAACCTGCGCGGCGTGGACGTGGCCATCCCCCGGGGACGCCTCACCGTGATCACGGGGGTCTCGGGTTCCGGCAAGTCCTCCCTGGCCTTCGACACGCTCTTCCGGGAAGGCCAGCGGCGTTTCCTGGAGACGCTGCCCTCCTTCTCCCGGCAGTTCCAGCGGGGCCTCTCCCGGCCCGCGGTCACCTCCATCACGGGCCTGGGTCCCGCCGTGGCGGTGGGCCAGCGCGCGGGGCTGTCCAACCCCCGGTCCACCGTGGGAACCCTCACGGAGGTGTGGGACTACCTGCGGCTGCTCTTCGCGCGGCTGGGGACGGCGCCCGCGGGGGTGACGCCCACCCGCGGGCTCTTCTCCTTCAATGGCGGCGAAGGCGCCTGCCCGCGGTGCGCGGGCCTGGGCGTGGAGGACCGCCTCGATCTGGACCTCCTGGTGAACGACGCCTCCCTGACGCTGCGCCAGGGCGCCCTGAACGTGAGCACCCCCAACGGCTACCTCATGTACTCCCAGGTGACCCTGGACGTGCTGGACCAGGTGCTGCGCGCCCACGGGGGCTCCGTGGACATCCCCTGGCGCGACCTGGATCCGGAGGCACGGAACGTGGTCCTCCACGGCTCCGACCGCCTCCTGATCCCCTACGGCAAGCACCCCCTGGAGTCCCGCCTCAAATGGACCGGCATCACGGCCCGGCCGCGCCAGGAGGGGCACTACCGCGGCCTCGTCCCCGTCATGGAGGAGATCCTGCGGGGCAAGCGCAACGATTCCATCCTGCGCTTCGTGCGCACCTCCCCGTGTCCGGACTGCGGCGGCCGGCGCCTGGGGCCCGCGGCCCTCTCGGTCACCTGGAAGGGGCGCGTCATCACGGACCTGGCCGCCCTGCCCGCGGCGGACCTCCGCGCCTTCCTGGCCGGGCTGGGTCCGGAACCCGCCGAGGCCCCCGTGCTGGGGCCCATCCGGGACGAGCTCCTGGCCCGCACGGAGCTCATGGAGGAGCTGGGCCTGGGCTACCTCACCTTCGACCGCCCCGCGCCGACCCTCTCCCTGGGCGAGGCCCAGCGCCTGCGCCTCCTGAACCTGGCCCTGGGCGAGCTGCGGGGCCTGCTTCTGGTTCTCGACGAACCTTCCGCCGGGCTCCACCCCCAGGACGCGGGCCGGCTCCTGGGCGTGCTGCGCCGCCTGCGGGACCAGGGCCAGACCGTGGTGGTGGTGGAACACGACCCCGCCATCGCCCTGGGAGCGGACTGGCTGGTGGACCTGGGCCCCGGGCCCGGCCAGGCCGGCGGCGAGCTGCTCTATTCCGGACCGCCCGCGGGACTCCTGGCGCCGGGCCTTCCGCCCAGCCCCACCCGCACCTGGCTCACCGGAGGCTTCCGCCCCGGCCCCCGCACCCCCCGCGACGGCGCGCGCCTTCGCCTGGAAGGCCTCGTGCGCAACAACCTCCAGGACCTGACGGTGGAGGTGGTGCAGGGCGCCCTCAACGTGATCAGCGGCGTCTCCGGCGCCGGCAAGACCTCCCTCCTCACCGAGGTGGCGGAGCGTCTGGCCCACCTGCGCATGGTGACCGTGGACGCGGCCCCCATCGGGCGCACGCCCCGCTCCAATCCCGCCACCTACAGCGGCGCCTTCGACCTCATCCGGAACCTCTTCGCGGCCACCCCGAAGGCCCGGGAGCAGGGCCTGGGCAAGGGCCACTTCACCTTCAACACGCCCGGGGGCCGGTGCGAGGCCTGCGAGGGCGCCGGCGTGGTGGAAGTGGGGATGAAGCACCTGGGCGTCGTGGCCTCCCCCTGCGAAGCGTGTGGCGGCCGGCGTTTCCACGCGGAGGTCCTGGACGCGGCCTACCGCGGGCGCAGCATCGCCGACGTGCTGGACGGCAGCATCAAGGAGGCCGCGGAACTGTTCGCGGACCAGCCCCGCCTCGCCCGCATCCTGGAGGCCCTCCTGGACTGCGGCCTGGGCTACCTGCCATTGGGCCAGCCCGCCACCACCCTCTCCGGGGGCGAGGCCCAGCGGGTGAAGCTCGCCACGGAGCTGGCCCGGGCGGGGAAGGGGACCTCCTTCATCGCCCTGGACGAGCCCACCACCGGCCTCCATGCCGCCGACACGCGGGTCCTGGTGGAGGCCTGGGAACGCCTGGCCGAGGCCGGCCATACGCTCCTGGTCGTGGACAACGACCCCGACGTCATCCTGCGTGCGGACCACGTCATCGACCTGGGACCCGGC
>DBME01000308.1:0-1205 GCA_002298155.1 Holophagaceae bacterium UBA706
CCCTGCGGGCGAGCCTTTCCAGCCCCCCCGGGCCCGGGATCCAGGGATTAAGGGTCCAGGTACATGGGGACCCATGGAGATTTCATCGCTGCTCGGTGGGCCGGCGCTTAGTGGGCAACAGACACCCCAACGGTGGGTCGGAGCGAAGATGCGGAACCGGTACGATCCGAACGCCCTACAGGAGGGCCATGAGGACCCGGTCGTGGCCGGCGTAGTCGCGGTGGACCACGGCGCGTTTCCATCCGGAGGACNNCAATTCTTCGCCCTGACCTGACCCGATCTCCAGGACGCAGCCGGGGGCCATGCGGCGCCGGGCCTCCCGGAGGATGGTGGTGGACAGGGCGAGGCCCCGCTCCGGCGCGAAGAGCGCCGTGGGGGGTTCGAAGGACAGCTCCCGCTGGAGGGTGGGGGCGTCGGCGGGGTCCACGTAGGGGGGGTTGGAGACCACCAGGCCCAGGGGGTCCGGCAGGGGCGCCAGGAGGTCGCCCTTGTGGAAGGCCACCCGGGCACCCAGGGCCTCGGCGTTGGCCCGGGCCACGTCCAGGGCCTTGCGGCTGATGTCGGTGGCCTTGACCTCCCAGTCGGTCTCCAGGGCCATGCACACGGCCAGGATGCCCGAGCCGGTGCCCACGTCGCAGGCGTGGAGCACGCCGAGGCGGCGGCCCACCTCCAGGGCGGCCTCCAGGACCAGTTCGGTTTCGGGCCGGGGAATGAGGGTGTCGGGGGTCACCCGGAACCGGTGGTCCCGGAAGGAGCACCAGCCCAGGATGTAGCCCCAGGGTTCGCCCTTCCTGCGCCGGGCCAGCCAGGCCTCGACCTTCTCCACGTCCTCGGGGGCCACCTCCTCCTCGCCGTGGGCTGCAAGCCATGCCGAGGTGAGGCCCAGGCCCTCTGTGAACCATCGCCGGGACTCGTGGTGGGCCTCCGGCGCGGGCAGAAACTGCGCGAGGGCCTGGGCGAGGTGCCTGAGGAGCTGGGTGTGGGAGACCGGCATGCGCTACTTGATGGCCATCAGCTCCTTGGCCCGGTCCTGGCTGCCCTTGGCGACGGTCTCGTGGAGGCTGCCGCCGTGGCTGTCCATGGTCACGACCAGGGGGAAGTCCTCCACCTCGATCACCCAGAAGGCTTCGGGGCTGCCGAACTCCTCCAGCATCTTCACGTCCACCACGCGCTTGACGCGCTCGGCCAGGAGGGCCCCGGCGCCG
>DBME01000308.1:1210-6541 GCA_002298155.1 Holophagaceae bacterium UBA706
GCCCATGCCGCCCTTGCCGATGACGCCGCGGACGGTGTAGGTCTCGATGACATCCGCCTGGTAGGGCTCTTCGCGGATGCTGGTGGTGGGGCCGGCGGACACGAAGGACCAGTGGCCGTCCTCGTGGTGGGCCACCACGGGGCCGCAGTGGTAGATCACCGCCTCCTCCAGGAGGGGCTTGAGCCAGTCGGGCTTCTTCTCGACCATGAACTTGTGGCCGATGTCCCGGGAGAGGACGACGCGGCCGTTGAGCAGGATCTCGTCACCGACCTTGAGGTCACGGATGACGGCTTCGGAAATGGGGGTCGTGATGCGCTTCACGGGAATCTCCTAGCGGTAGAGGGCGTTGCCGGTCCCGTCCAGGACCAGGTCCATGCGGCGGGAGGACCAGCACATGTAGCTGATGCTCACGAAGAAGCTGGCGGGGTGGCGGAACATCTCCGACACCAGCACGCCCAGCACGGTGGTGCCGCCGCCGTAGCCCATGGGGCCGATGCCCAGCGTGTTCAGCTCCTCGGTGAGCTTCTTCTCGAAGGCGTCCAGCTTGGGATCGGGGTTGGCCGAGCCCAGCTTGCGCAGGATGACCTCCTTGCTCCGCTCGAATCCGGTGACGCGGTCGCCGCCGATGGCCACGCCCAGGATGCCCGGGGAGCAGCCCTGGCCCTGCGCCTTGGTCACGGCGTCGATGATGCACTTGCGCACGCCGCCCAGGTCGCGGCCCGCGCCCAGGGAGGCTTCGGGGAGGCGGTACTGGGCGCCCACGTTCTCGCAGCCGCCGCCCTTGAGCATGATGGAGATCTCGATGCCGGGCTCCTCGCGCTCCTCGAAGTGGATGACGGGATGGCCTTCGCCGAAGGGATCCATGTTGTTGCCGGGGTTCTTGCCGGAGAGGCTCTCCACGCAGTTGGGCCGCAGCCAGGAGCGGGAGGTGCACTCGGCCACGGCCTTGCGGATCTGCTCCTTCACCTTGCGCTGGGAGAGGCCGAAGGGGTGGCGCACCCAGAAGATGACGGTGCCCGTGTCCTGGCAGAGGGGCGAGACGTGCTCGTCGGCCAGGGTGACGTTCTCGATCATGGTGTCCAGGGTGTTGGCGGCGCGGGAACCCTCGGCCTCCAGGTTCCGGTGCGCCACCAGGGACTCGATGATGTCCTGGGGCAGACGGCTGGTGGTCCGGCGGATGAGTTCGATGACGGGGAGGGTCAGGTCCAGGTTGGCCAGGTTGGAAAGGTCGGCCTTCCAGCCTTTGGGGAGCACGGACTTGGACTCGACGGTCTCCAGGGACGTGAGGTTGGGCAATGAGCAGGCGGTCATGGGTCCCCCAGTGAGTGTTCCTAGGTTTAGGCTCCCGGTTAGGGATAAACAACTCTTTTTTTAGTGGGACCCCTTGGTCAGGTGGCCCAGGCCCGGCAAAGGGCGGTGGTGAGGTTCAGCAGGGGCGTGGCGCTCCGGGAGATGGCCATGCCCTTGAGGTCCAGGTCCGTCTGGTTGACCAGATGCAGCAGGCGCCCGGCGCCTTCGGGGCCGATGCGGTTGAGCACCCGCTCGTAGCCGTCCAGCAGGAAGGCCATGTTCGGGCCCATGCCCAGGGCGGCCAGGATGTCGTTGCGGTTCTTCACGCCCAGGCGGCGGGCGTCGGCCAGGCGGCACAGGCGGTCCACCTCCCGGCGGGCCTGGCCCAGAAGCATGAGGGGAGCGCCGGAGGGGTCGTCCTCCAGGGCCTGGCGCAGGGTGGCCAGGGCCTGGGGGGCCGAGCCCCCCTGCCAGGCCTTGGACCAGGCGAAGGCAGTCTGTTCGCCCAGCCGGAAGGTCGCCTTGTCCACCAGGTCGGCCTCCACGCGCCGGTCGTCCGCCAGGAGGTCCAGGACCTCCAGGCAGCGGCGAAGGATGCCGGGATGGCCGCCCATGCGGGCGGCGATGCGCTTGGCCACGCCCGATCCCAGGCGCAGGCCCATGGCGGCGGCCTCGNNCGCCGGGGGCCTCCTTCTCGTCCAGGGCGCCCACCTTGAGGACCCTGCCCTGCTTGCCCCAGTCGCTGAAGGGCTTGCTGCCGAGGATCCGGCCCGGGCCCGCGGACAGGGTGCCCCGGGCCACCAGGAGGAGCCGGGTGCCGGGGAGGGGTTCCTGGAGGGCGCGCTTCACCGCCGGGGGGAGCTCCTTGGCCTTTTCCAGAAGGTTGTCGGCCTGGGGCACCAGCACCACGCGGTCGGCGCCCAGGGGGGCGGATTCGCCCAGGGCGTTCATCACCTCCGGCCAGGGGCACCCCTCGGCGCAGACGGTGAAGGAGAAAACCTCCCATTCCGGGTCCACGTGCACGGCCTTCCAGGCCTCCAGGGCCAGGCCGCGGCCATCGCCGTCATCCCCGTGGAGGAGGGCGTAGGGGGCTTCGATCCAGGCGCGGGGGNNCATTCAGTCCGTCCCTTCCAGCAGCTGGGTGAGGAAGCTCTCGGCGAAGTCGTCCGCCAGGGTGCCCAGCACCCGGAGCTCCTGGTTGTTGAAGCTGGCGAAATTCTGGTCGACCCGGTACTGGTTGGAGAAGGTGAGGTGGGGCCGGGTGATGACCACGTCCCCGGTGACGCCGTCCAGGAGCTGCACGGAGGCCACCACGACGATCTCCACCCGGCTGGCGGAGCCGGCGGAGCCCTTGATGCTGTCGCTGCCCAGGGAGAGGCCCAGGGGACGGACCTCGTACTGGTCGATGGCGCCCTGGAGGACCCACCGGCTGGAGGCGCTCTGGGGCACCAGGCGCCAGGGGGAGGCGGCCACGATGCGGTTCTCCAGCGCCTTGCGGAAGGTCTCCTCGGCCCCCAGCTTGGGGGTGTTGTTGCGGAAGGTGGCGATGCGGACGGTTTCGCCCTTCACCAGCCAGGCGGCGGCATGGGGCCGCTGGTCCAGCCGGTGGTAGCCGCAGGCCAGGATGAGGGATCCGGCGAGCGCCGATGCGAGGATGCGGCCCATGGTTTCCGCTTTCAGGCCGGGTTGTAGATGCCCACGTAGGGGAGGTTGCGCAGCTTGCCTTCCAGGTCGAGGCCGTAGCCCACCACGAAGTGGTCCTCGATGGAGAAGCCGACGTAGTCCACGGGGACGTCCACCCGGCGGCGGCTGGGCTTGTCCAGGAGGGTGCAGATGCGCAGGCTCTCGGGCTCGCGGTCCAGCAGCAGGTTCCGGACCTTGTGGAGGGTGAGGCCGGTGTCCACGATGTCCTCCACCACCAGGGCGTGGCGGCCCCGGATGGACTTGTCGATGTCGGTGAGGATCTTCACCTCGCCGGTGCTCTCCAGGCCGTGGCCGTAGCTGGCCACGCGCATGAAGTTCACGTCCATGTCCAGCTTGATGGCCCGGGTCAGGTCCGCGAAGAAGGGATAGACGCCGTTGAGGAGGCCGATCACCACCAGATCCTTGTGTTGGTAATCGGCGGTCAGCTGCGCGCCGAGTTCGGCCACGCGGGCGGCGATCTGGGCTTCGGTGAGAAGCGGGTAGATTCTGCTCAAGGACGTGGACATTTGTTTCTCCAGTTATCTTTATACCATTCAACCCCCCCGGCGGGCTCCGGGTCTACCTAAGCGGATCCAACACCGGGTCTTGTCTTTTCCGTGTGAGCCCTCGATGATATCCCTCACCATCCCCGCCCGTGAAGAGAGGTTGATGCCGACACCAGCCCTGGACTCCCCCTACCATGGACCCGAGGTCCAGGAATGGGTGGCTGCTGCCCAGGCCGGGGACCAGGCCGCCTTCGGGCATCTGGTGGAGCGGTTCCAGCGGGACGTCTACGGCAAGGCCTTTTCGATCCTCAAGAACCACCTGGATGCCGACGATGTGGTGCAGGAGACCTTCCTGAGGGTCTTCCGGGCCCTGCCGGGGTTCCGGGGGGAGTCCTCCTTCCGCACCTGGCTCATCACCATCACCACCCGGCAGGCCCTGAACTACCTGGGCCGGTCCCGCACCAACCATGAAAGCCTGGATCCCACCCCGGAAGGCCAGGAGCACCTCGCCCTGCGGGTGGAGGACAACCAGATGACGGCCCTCCTGGACCTGGAGTCCCGGCGGCTCCTGCGGGAGGCGCTGCCCAAGCTGCCGAAGCGCCAGAAGGAGGCCCTCCTTCTGAAAATCGAAAAAGATTGGAAATACGAGCAGATAGCCGCAGAAATGGACATTTCCGTCGGCAGCGTGAAGGCCCATATCTTCCATGCCATCCAGAACCTGTCCCAGTTCGTCAAAGGAGGGCGGCCATGATTCACCGATCTCAGGCCTGCCTTGAAGCCCTCGCCGCCATCGAGGCGGATCCCCTGAGCCTGCCCGGGGCCGTGGAGGCCCATGTGGCCGGGTGCGAGGCCTGCGCCGAGGCCCGGGTGGCCTGGCTGGCCATGGAGGACACCTCCCTGCCGCCGGTGCCCGCGGGGTATTTCGACCACCTGCCCGCCCGGGTCCTGCGCAAGCTCCCGGCACGGCCCTCCGTTCGGTACCGCCTGCCCCTGATCTGGTCCCTGGCCGCCGGCTTCCTGCTGGCCGTGGGCGGGGGCGGCTTCTGGCTGGGCCGGGCCAACCGCCAGCCCCTGGTGGAGGCCACCCTGGCCCCCGCCCCCGTGGAGACGCCGGCCGCCGCCCTGCCCGAGACCCCCTTCCTGGAAGGTGACGACGAGATGTCCCAATTGCGCAAGCTCTCCCCCGAGGAGGCCAAGGCCCTGCTGGACCGTCTGGACACCAAGGAGACCAAGCGATGAGATTCCCGGAGGTTTCCGTGGCCCGAATGCTCTGCCTGGCCGTCCTGCCCGCCCTGGCTCTGGGGGCCCAGGCGCCCCGCGGTGGCGGCCGCCCGGGACGTCCCCTCGAGGCGCCCCGGGGCCCCGGACGCAACATGGGCCAGGATCCGCATTTCATGGCCCGCCTCTACCAGGTGCGGGTCAACCGCATCCAGCAGGTGCTGGGCCTGCCCGAGGACCGGGCGCGGGCCCTTGCCGAACGCTGGGCCCGCTGGGACCAGGAGCACATGAGCCGGGGCGGCCAGGTGGGCGATCTCCGCAAGCAGTTCCACCAGGTCCTCATGAGTTCCGACCGGGAGGAGGACAAGAACGCCAAGCTCAAGCCCCTGGTCGACCAGTTCATGGCCATCCGCCGGGAGCAGGAGGCCAGCCGCAAGCAGTTCGAGGAGGAGATCCGGAATGGATTGACCCCGGCCCAGCAGGCGCGGCTCATCCTCGTCATGGAGGAGATCCAGCAAAAACTGCGGGAAGGACTCCGGGACGTGCAGGGAAAGGCCGAGCACTAGTTATTGAAAACCAAGGACAAGGCCCCGCGGGAATCAACGCGGGTCCTTCCTCATTTCGTACCCACCAG
>DBME01000083.1:0-1481 GCA_002298155.1 Holophagaceae bacterium UBA706
GGGCGGCACCGGGGAGGAGCCGGCCTTGAGCAGGGCCGCGGCCCGGGGCTGCTGCACGGGCGCCGAGGAGCGGTCGTCCCAGGTGATGCGGAGGTAACGGTAGTCGCCCTCGGGGAAGTCCACGTCCAGGAGGCGCATGCCGTCCTCGGGCAGGTCGAACAGGCTGCCTGCTTCCACCAGCTGCGTCCACCGCTGCCGGTCGCCGCTGCCCTCGAGGCTGAAGCGCTTCAGGAAGGGCGCGCGGATGCCCTCCAGGCGCACGCGGGAGGTGCGCACCGGAGCGCCCAGCTCCAGTTCCACGCCGCTGGTGGTCTTCGTGGCGGGCAGGGGCAGGACGCGGGCATTCATCCACTGCGCGCCGCGCGGGTCGGGGGGGACGAGCACGTACGGGACCTCGCGGCCGCCCGCGTCACGCAAGCGCAGGTCGGCCAGTCCGGCCCGGGTTGCGCCCAGGAGGGCGAGATCCACCTCCAGGCGCTGGGGCCCGGGGCGGGTGGGCAGAACCTTCCGCGAGAAGGTCTGGGCGGCGAGGGGCAGGACCAGGAGGCCCAGGAGCAGCGCGCGGACGTTCATGAAGGATCTCCGGAAGTGCGAAGGACGAAACGCTGGAGGATGATCGCGACGCCGGAGAGGCACACGGCGAGCCCCACGAAGGAGGCCACCCGGTAGAGCCCCGCGAGGTTGGACATGTCCAGCAGGAAGGCCTTGAAGACCGTCACGGTGAGCAGCAGGATGGCCGCCACGCGCACCAGGCGGCTGCGGGAGACCACGCCCGCCACCAGCAGGCAGATCGCATAGACGGCCCAGCCGATGGTGTAGCTGAGGCCCTGGGCCAGGGTCCCGTTGCTGAGGTTGAACGTGAGCGCCTCGCCCGTGCTGAAGGCGTCGGCGATCTCGATGTTCAGCAGCAGGAAGATGAGCACCGCGCCTCCCCCCGGCAGGATGCGGGCGAGCCCGGGGAAGGGATCGGGGATGAACTGATCGTCCACCTCCTTCAGCGTCCGCGCCGCGGCGAAGAAGCACAGGGCGGGAACCAGGTAGGCGTAGAGGTACCAGTTGAACAGCACCGTCTCGCCCCGCGGGTGGTAGCTGAACACCGCCGGGTTGAACACCAGCCGCGCGAAGACCACGCCGAAAAGCGCCGCGCACCACCACAGCAGGCCCTTGTGGGGGACCCGCGTGTACAGCCACGCCAGGGCGGCGGCCATGAGCGCCCAGCCCAACGTGATCCACTCCTTCTCCAGCTGGAGCGGGATGGCCACGGTGATGAAGCCGAGCACCGAGCCCGCCACCAGGGCGAGGTTGGCCAGGGCGCCCTCGGACCGGTCCAGACGGCCCCGGACCCGCAGGATATGGGGCACGAGCAGCACGGCCTGGGCCACGGGCAGGGCGCCGATGGCGTCGCCCCAGCCCAGGGCCACCAGGGCGGGGCGCGCGGCCAGGAAGAACACCACGCTCGCCGCCACCGCGGCGATCCACGG
>DBME01000083.1:1493-3881 GCA_002298155.1 Holophagaceae bacterium UBA706
AGATGAGCTGCATGGCGTAGAGCGGCAGGGCCACCGCCAGGAGCGGACCCGCCTGGGCGGCCCCGAAGGGGGGCGTGCTCCAGGCCAGGAGCACCGCGCCGCCGGTGCCGGCGAGGGCCAGGGCCCAGGCCTGCTGGCGGCTGCGCCGCGCCAGGACGAGGAGCCCCAGGCCCAGGAGGGCGTTGACCACCACCTGCTCCGTGAGCTGGCCGGGGCCGGCCACTTCGCGAAGCACCAGGAGGGTGAACTGCGCGGAGACGATGCCCAGGCCCGCGGCGAGATCGAACATGCCATCGCCGCGGCCGCGGCCCAGTTCCGACCAGGCGAAGCCGAGGCCGGCGAAGGCGAGGACGACCCAGGGGACCAGCGTAAGGTGGGCGCCATGGCTGCCGCTGCCGACGATCCAGCCCGCCAGGACCACCTGGGTCAGGACGGCGCAGCCCACGAGCAGCGCGCCCCGGCGCAGGCGCAGGGCGGCCACGCCCATGGCCAGCCCCATGACGAGGAGCACGCCCAGCCATGGCCAGGGCGGCGACGCCAGGTTGCGGTTCCCCGCCACCAGGAGCACGAAGAGCAGGCCCGTGAGGCTCACGATGATTTCAGGATTGCCCGCGACTCCCACCGTGGGGTTGCGGTCCTCGGAACCGAGGATGACCAGCCCGGCCAGCACCAGCAGGGTGAAGGCCAGGATCACGGCCAGGGCCGGCAGGAGCGGGAAGTGCCCCTGGGCGCCGCCCCACCAGAAGGCCAGCACCACGAAGCCCACCACCATTCCCACCACGGCCAGCCAGGGGCGATGCCCCTGATGGGCGTCGTACAGGAGCCCCACGGTGAGGATGCCCAGCACCACCGCCAGTACGGGCAGGCTCTGCCCGGCCACGGACGGCGCCGCGAGGAAAAAGAGGAGCCCCATGCTGAGGAAGGCCAGGAGGCCGCCGCCGCCTTCGGGCGTCAGGAAGCGTCCCCGGCGCGCCGCCAGGATGGGCACCGTCAGGAAGACGAGGCTGAACCCGNNCCCGCCGTAGATGGCCAGGGCCGGAAGAAGGCTGCCGGGATCCAGGAAGCGCATGGACCAGGCCGCCTCCGTGACGATGGTGGCCACGGCCGCCGTGAACCACACGGGCCCTTCGTTGAAGCGCAGGGCGAAGGCCGCGGACATGGCCAGGATGGCCAGGACGGCCCCGAAGAGCGCCAGGGGCTGGCCCGCGTCCACTTCCAGGGCCACCAGGGCCGGGAAGGCGAACATGAGCAGCGGAGCGACGTTCACCGCCAGCAGCCCCACGCCGAGGAAGGGCCGCTTGCGGCTGAGACGCGACTGGACCAGGGGAACGCCCAGATACACCGCGGCGAAGAGCATGAGGAACCCGAGGATCGCGGGCCAGGCTTCGGACGTGTAGCTGGAGGCCAGCCACACCGCGAACACGGCCAGCACGGTGCCGCCGCCCAGGACGTGGAGCCATTCCGGACCGCGGAAGAGGGCCACCGCGGCCAGGCCCGCCGCCACCAGGAACAGGAAGCCGAACATCATGCCGAAGTGATGGCCGTACACCGGGTTCATGGCCATGTGCAGGGCGAAGAGCACCGGCGGGATGGCGGAGAGCGAAGCGGAGTGCCTGAAGAGGACCGTTTCACCTTCCTCGTCGCCACGGCTCGCCAGGATGTGCGCGCCGAAGGCCAGGAGCGGGAAGAGGATGAACACGCCCAGCGCGGTGCCGATCTTGGACTCGTCCAGGAACTTGACCACCCAGCCCAGCTGGTAGAGGGTCGTGAAGGCAAGGGTCAGGGCCGTCAGCAGCGGCCAGCGCTTGCGGTAGGCCACCCAGCCCAGGCCGATGTTGAGCAGGCCCAGGTACCCGAAGAGGCCGAAGGGCCGGTCCTCGCCGGTGGAGAGCAGGATCGGGGTGGCGAAGCCGCCCAGGAGGCCCAGGAGCGCGATGAAGATCGAGTTCCGGCGTATGGAGAGCGCCACGGCCACCGCCGTGACCAGGGCCATGAGCACGAAGGCCGCCGCCGGCGGCAGGAGGTGCCACAAGGACGCCGAAGCGAAGAACGTGGAGAACAGCGTCGCCACGCCCGCGGCCGTGAGGGCCTCGGAAGTGACCTTGTACTCCCGGGCGCGTTCGGTCTCGCAGGCCACGATGAGGCCCAGGCCCACGACGATGCCGATGGCCATGCGCACGGGGGCGCTGAGCCACCCGTTGTCGATGCCGTATTTCAGGAAGGCCACGGCCGCCACCAGGAGGGCGACGCCGGCCACGTAGGAGAACAGCTTGACGCCCACCAGGGATTCCCAGTCGAAGGGCTTGGAGGGGGGTTCGGGCGCCTGGATCGCAGGGGGCACATACGTCGGCGGCACCACGGACCGGGGCGCGGGGGGCGGCGGAAGGG
>DBME01000035.1 GCA_002298155.1 Holophagaceae bacterium UBA706
TTGCGCACCTCCTCGGCCACCACGGCGAAGCCCTTGCCTGCGTTGCCGGCCTTGGCGGCCTCGATGGCGGCATTGAGGGACAGCAGGTTGGTCTGACGGGCGATGCCCTGGATGGACTGCACGGCGGCGACGATGCGGGAGGTGGCCTGCTGGATGACCTGCATGCCCTGGGCGGTGCCCTGCCCTTCCCGGGCGCCCTTGTCCGTATCCTCCACCGCGGACCTGGCCTCGGTGCCGGTGCGGCGGGACTCCTCGGCCATGACCTCGACGTTGTGCTCGAGGCCGCGCAGGGCTTCCTGGACGCCGCGCCCCGAGTCGCGCAGGCCGGAGCTGGCACCGGTCACCTGGTCCACGGTCCGGGTCATCTCCTCGGCGCTGGCGGCCAGTTCCATGCTGCCGGAGGCCACCTGCTGGGAGGCGTGGCTCACGTCCCGCAGCGCCTGGTTGAGCTGCCCGGCCATGGTGTTGAAGGCGCCGGCGAACTGGCCGATCTCGTCGTCCCGGGCCACCGGGGCCCGCACGGTGAGGTCGCCCTCCGCCAGCTGCCCCAGGGTTCCCGCCAGGGCCCCCAGGGGCGCCAGGACATTGCGGCGCACCGACAGCGTGACGATCCAGCTCAGGCCCGCCAGCAGGACGAGCCCCGCCAGGCCGAAGGTGAGCCGGGTGCTGGCCACGCGCCGGTCCAGGCCCGCGGTGGACACGGAGACGCCGAAGGCGCCCACCAGGTCGCCTTCCTTGCGGCCCTTGAAGGCTTCCAAGCCCACGGCGGTGTGGCAGAGGACGCATTCCTCCCGCAGGCGTGCCGGGGCGAGGGTGTACTTGATGGAGGCGCCATCGTCCCCGGGAAGCCTGCCCTCCCGGAAGCCCAGGTTCGGGTCCGCCGCGAAGGCGGCCAGGGTCTCCCGCTCGAAATCGCCCTGGGGACCGGCGGCCACGGTCCCGGACTCCACGCGGTGGTAGGCCATGCCGTGGGCCTTGCAGTAATCCGCCGCCGTGGCGTGGAACATGCTCCCCGAGGCCACGGACATGGTGGCCAGGTTGTCCTCGAAGGCCTTCTCCATGAGGGAGGCCTCCCGGGCCCCCACGAGCCAGCTCACGGCCACGATCACCGCAGCCAGGACCGCCCCCACGGAGAAAAAAATCCGCATCGATAATTTCATATTCCGCATGAAGATTCCCCGTTGGGCCGATGGAATCTTAACCGGATTGGTAGGATATTCTACGATTTTATGCGGCCTACTTTTCCCAGTCCTCGAGCGTCCTGGCCGGGGGCGGCCCGGGGATGAGTTCCCGGAGCCACTCGCGGATCTCCTCCACGCCGTCCCGGTTCAGGGCGCAGGTGAGGACAGCCTCGGGGTGGGCCCGCTTGAGGTCCAGGCGCCGGGGGCGGGTGAGGCGGTCCACCTGGTTGAGCACCAGCAGCCTGGCATGGTCGCCGCAGCCGATCTCCTTGAGGGTGGTCCCCACCACCTTCAGGTGCTCCTCCAGGTCCGGGCTGGCGGCGTCGGCCACTACCAGCAGGGCCTCGGCGGTGCGCACCTCCCCCAGGGTGGAGCGGAAGGCCGCCACCAGCTGGTGGGGGAGCTTGCGGATGAAGCCCACAGTGTCCGACACCAGGGCCTGCCGGGGCTCGCCGGTCTCCAGGTCCACCCCCAGCCAGGCCTTGCGGGTGGTGGTGTCCAGGGTCGCGAAGAGCATGTCGCGGGGTTCGCCTTCCCCGGTGAGGGCCTTGAGGATGCTGGTCTTCCCGGCATTGGTGTAGCCCACCAGGGCCACCCGGGGCAGCTTGGGGGAACGCCCCATGCCCTGGGTCCGGCGCACTCGCTGGAGGTGCTCCAGCTCCTTCTTGAGCTGGCTGATGCGCACCCGGGTCATGCGGCGGTCCACTTCGATCTGGGTCTCGCCGGCGCCGCCCCGGACGCCGACACCGCCCACCTGGCGCTCCAGGTGGGTCCAGGCGCCCTTGAGGCGGGGGAGTTCGTACTCGTACCGGGCCAGTTCCACCTGCGCCTTGGCTTCCCGGGTCTGGGCCCGCTGCTCGAAGATGGCCAGGATGAGCCCCGTCCGGTCCAGGACCCCCATGCCCGTGGCCTTTTCCAGGTTGCGGACCTGGCTGCCGGAGAGCTCGTTGTCGCAGAGGAGGAGGGTCGCCCCGAGGTTCCGGGCCTTGCCGGCCACCGCCTCGATCTGGCCCTTGCCATAGAAGGTCCGGGATTCCAGGGTCGCCCGCTTCAGGCGTTCCCGCCCCACGGGTTCCAGGTCGCAGGCCCTGGCGAGTTCTTCCAACTCGGCCAGATGCACTTCGATATCATAATCCCGATCCTGGGGTCCCTGGTGGGCGATCAGGAAACATCGGGTAGACAGTTCAGGCATAGGCAACGAGGTTACCATCAATTCAAAGCTTCACTGGAGTTCAAGGATCGGAACCGGCCGGTCGATGCAGGAGAAGGACCCCGCGACGAGGTGATATGGCTCTATTCGGCTTCGGCAAGGACAAGAAGGACGGCGGCGTCTCGTCCGACCTGGTGCTGGCCTATCTGGAGGATGCCCAGCGGGTCCGGGCCCCCTTCACGCTGACCAGCCCCCGCAAGGCTGAAGTCCCCGCCGTCATCCAGAACATCGACGACACCGAAGGCACCGTCATGTTCCAGACCACGGGTCCCCTGGTCGCCGACAAGGGCAACCCCATCGAACTGACCTTCATCCAGGAGGGGCTCCGCCTTGGCGGCACCGCCCGCCTCCTGGAGACCCGCCCCGGCGTGGCCGTCCTGGAACTGCCCGACGTCCTGGAAGTGCGGGAGCGCCGCGGCCAGACCCGGGCCCGGGTGAACTCCAAGGAAGGGTCCACCTTCTCGGCGCTCACGGGCCTGTTCGAAGGCGTCGGCATCACGGGCATCATCGAGAACATCTCCGAGACCGGCGCCCGGGTGCGGGTGGAGAAGGCCATGAGCATCAAGGGCGAGAAGCGTCTGCCCTTGGGCACGGGCCTGGTGCCGGTGGGCCAGCCCTTCATGCTCATCAAGCTCAACAAGGTGCCCAAGTGCCCCGCGGTGATGGAGCTCGAAGGCAAGGCGGTCTACCTGGACTTCGGCAACGCCGGCCTGACCATCGGCTTCCAGTTCTCCCGGCCCAAATCCGACGTGACCTCGGCCCTGCGCGGCATGGTGGCCTCCCGCGCCTCCGCCGCGCCGTCCTCCCTGCCCCCCAAGGCCCGGCGCAAGACCGATGCCCAGTCCTCGGGCATGCTCGCCGACGAGCCCNNGAGCCCCTGATGGCCCCCTCCCGCTCCGCGCCCAAGGCCGCGGAACCGCCCGCCGAGGTGAAGGCGCCGGTGGCCCCTCCCAAGGCCGCCGAACCGGTTCCCGAGGTGAAGGCCCCGGCGCCGCCCCAGCCGGCCCCGCCCGAGCCCCGGGCCGAGGAGCCCCGCCCCCCGGTGGAGGAGGAGGCCCAGGCCAGCAACGCCAAGAGCGATTCCCTCGTGCGCCTCAAGAAGCGTTCCCGGGCCGTGGTGGCCCTGTCCCGCACCTCCGCCTTCGACGAGATCCTCAAGGACTTCCTCCAGGAGGACGGGTTCGGGCGCGTGCTGACCACCACCTTCCCCGACGAGGTCATGGAGTTCCTGCGCCAGCCCAACCTGGGCGTCCTGCTCCTGGACGGCAACATGAGCACCGTGGAGGCCCTCGAGTTCGTGCAGAAGCTCCGGGCGGCGTACCACGAACTGCCACCCATCGTCCTGGCGGCCGAAGACATCTCCACCGCCGTCGTCCTGGCGGCACGGCGCAACGGCGTGACCCAGCTGGTGGTGCGGCCCTACGCCCTGGACGGCACCTTCTCCGGCCTCCTGACCGAACTCATCTCGCTGAAATAGGAGCGCGCATGAAGCTGGGCCCCTGGGCCGCCCTCCTGGCTCTCGTCCTTCCCCTCCAGGCCCAGGAGACACCCCATCCCAACCGTCTGGCCTGGCTGGAGGTGTTTCCCGAGCCCCTGCCCGAGGGCGTCACCCAGTTCGCCCTGGAAGCCACCAACCAGTTCCTGCGGTCCGACCGCCGGGACAGCCTGGACGGGCTCACCCACGCCCACCTGCAGGGCGAGGACTGGCAGCTCACCTCGGACCTGGCCACGGCCCTGGGTCCCGGCCGGTTCAACCTCCGCACGCGCCTGACCTACCGGTCCTCGGGCATCGCCTCCCGGGCGATCATGAACTGGCACAACATCCTGGGCGTGGAGCAGGGCGGCCGCGACGCGGAGCCCACCTTCGACGACGTCTACCATCTGGAACGGGGCGGCGTGACCGTCTTCGACCTGAACCAGCCCCGGCTCCAGGTGCAGGGTGTGGACCTGGCCTACGTGATCCCCTGGGGCGACGGCCACGACGGAGGCCGCTTCGGCGCCACCGTCCAGGTGCCCACCGGCCACCAGCAGGAGCTGGCCAGCAGCGGCGGTACCAACTTCCTGGCGGGCGTGGCCGGGTGGAAGACGCTGGGGCGGTTCCGTCTCTGGGCCCAGGGCGAGGAGATCTGGATCAGCCTGCCCGAGCACAGCCCCATGCGCGCCGTCATGCGCCGCGGGCAGTTCTGGCGGGCCTGGGCGGGCTTCTACGTCCAGGGCTCCGGCGGATCCTTCTGGAAGGGTTTCGGTTTGGACCTGAGCTTCTCCTACAACGAGACGCCGTACTGGACCCAGCTGGTGCGTATCGACAAGTACGGTCTCCAGCAGACCTGGGTCTTCCGCCATGAGCGCGCGCCGCGGTGGCGCTTCGGATTCACGGAAAAGGCGGGCACCTTCGCAACGCCGGAGATCACGGGATTCGTGACCTTCAGGCCTTAGGGGAAGGGACGGATCCTCCGGCTTGGTCGCGGCAAAAAGGATCATCCTGGTTTCTTCGGGAAAAGAATTGGTACGCTGAGTTACGCCGAGATGGTGTGTTTCGCTGAGGGGCCCCGACCCACC
>DBME01000324.1 GCA_002298155.1 Holophagaceae bacterium UBA706
TCTGGGTGTAGGTCTCCCGCTGGAGCTGGGTGAAGCTCATGAGCTTCTTGGTGGCCCAGAGGCCGTAGGCGCTGCCGATCATGGCCACGGCCCAGATGCCGGCCACGGTGAACAGGATGCGCATGAGGATCCGTCGTTCCAGAGACCACCGGAAGGTCCGGTGGGCGAACACGAACATGACCGTGAGGAACTGCTCCGAGTCGGGACGACTCAGTCTCAGCCCGCGGCGCTGGACGGTCTTTTTCGTCATAGAACCTTTACCCTACGTGGGTTGCGGACCCATGTCGAGCCTCAATTCCCGCGCGGGTCAGGGCAGGACCCGCGAGATGAGCCACTCACCCGCGTGACCCACGAAGAAGATCAAGCCCACAAGGCTGTTGAGGGTGAAGAAAGCGTGATCGATGCGGTCGAGGCGGCCGCCGCGCACGACCCATTGTTCGCGCACGAGGATGGCGCCCACCAGGCACCAGGCCACCCAGGGGAACACGTGGGCTTCCATCTGGTAGTTGTAGATGGCCCAGGAGGTCAGCGCCCCCACGTGGAAGAGTCGGGACAGCGCCAGGGACCCGCCCATGCCCAGGCGGCTGGGGATGGAATGCAGGCCGCGGGCCTTGTCGAAGTCCAGGTCCTGCAGGGCGTAGATGATGTCGAAGCCGGCGGTCCAGGTGAGCACGCCAAGGGCGAGGAACCAGGCAGGGGGCGTGAGGAAGCCGTTCACGGCTATCCAGGCGCCCAGGGGGGCGCCGGCAAGGGAGAGACCCAGGACAACGTGGCTCAGGGCGGTGAAGCGCTTGCAGAAGGAGTAGCCGAGGATGATGAGCAGGCAGAGGGGCACCAGCTTCCAGGGCAGGGGGCCCAGTTTTCCGGCGGCCAGGCAGAGGACGATGATGGCGCCGCCCAGGAGGGCGTAGGCGCCGACGCGGCTCACCCGGCCGGCGGGGAGGGCGCGGGATTGGGTGCGGGGGTTCTCGGCGTCCAGGTCCTCGTCGGCGAGGCGGTTGAAGGTCATGGCGGCGGTGCGGGCGCCCACCATGGCCACGAGGATCCAGAGGACCTTCTCCAGGGGCGGGGCGCCCCGGAAGGGGGCTAGGCCGCCCAGGAGGGCGAAGGGCAGGGCGAAGACCGTGTGCTCGAACTTGATCATGTCGAGCAGCTCGCGGGTTTGCTTGAGGGCATTTGCTGGGGTCATGGATTCCGTGGGAGGCATGCGAACTGGATTCTGATTCTGTGGGGTATTCGGTATTTCTTCAAACGCCAAGGTGTGGCAAACCTGATTCAAGCATAAATGGCAATCAAGCATCGGGTGCGGTAGGCCTCGATGATCACGTTCGAATCGGGGGCCTCCCATCGCTTGGCCATGGTCCCGCCGTTCAGATTTCGAAGGGAACGGCCAAGCCGTGCTCCGGGAAAAGTGCCGCCAACAGCGTCAGGTTCATTCCCAAGGCCTTCGCGGCCTTCCGGGCCGAGAGGCGGCCGCCATCGATGGCCTTGTGCAGCATGGCCACGAAGCCCAGGGAATAGCGGTTGGGCTGGGTCGCGGGCGTTCGCGCGGGGCGCTCGTGGGATAGGGCTGCCCGGGTGCTGTCGTTGATCCACTTCAGGTTGAACAGGCGCCAGCCGAGGGCCTGGGTGGTCACCCGCAAGCGGGCGGCAACCTCCGCGATGTGGGCGAGGTCCTGGCGTCGGCTGGGATCGATGAGCGTGGTGAGGGATTCCATGGGCATCAGCAGGGCTGCCGCAAAATTGTCGGCCAGTTGTTCGATGCGCTTTGCCTTGGTCCGGTATTCCTGGGAATTGGTCTCCCGGTGCTCAGGCTGCATGAGGTCCCAGGTGAGGGCGTGGAAGAGCTCGTGGGCCAGATCGTAGTTCCTGCGACCCTCGGATTCGTTGCGGTTGATCAGGATGGCCCCAAGGGTGTTGAGATGGCAAAAGGCTCCGGAAATGGAGGTGCCCTCGGGGATGTCGAGATGCAGAACCTGGAAGGAAAGCTCCTCCTCCACGAATTGGGCCAGCCGGTCGGCGGGGATGGGGCCAAGGTTGAACTGTCTGACCAGGCTTTCGGCCCGGTCCTGGGCCTCCTCATAGGTGGCCTTGATGGACAAGCGGAGGTTGGTCTTCAGGGGAGAGGCGGGGCCCACCTGCTGTTCCCTCAACCAGCGCAGCAGTCCGATGAGCCTCCCGGCCCGGGCTTCGAAGTCATCCAGGACCTCCTCCGGGATCTCCGGGGCCACACGCCAGGAAAACGTGGCCTCCCCGGCCACCACGAAGGGATCCAGGAAGTAATCCACGTCCTTGCCCAGATGCTCGGCCAGGCGGACAAGTTCGTCCGCCTTGATGGACCGCTTGCCGTTCTCGATGTCCGAGAGGGTCTGGCGGTCGTTGAAGCCCAGGGCCTGGGACAACTCCTCCTGGCGCATGCCGCAGGCTTCCCGGGCGCTCTTCACGCGGTAGCCAAGCGATCGGTTCGAGAGGACTTCGGGGGTGGCCATGCGATTTACCTGGGTGGCTGATTCTTGCAAATTGGTGAATGCAAGATAAGGTTGATTTGGAAGAATAGCACGACAATTTTGCGAATGGTGCAAATTGGGTCCGAGGGCATGGGGGGCGGCCTAGCAGCCTGGCACCCAGCTTTGAAAACAAGGAGCGTCCCCTACCGAATGCCCATTGCACAGCTCTCGACGAACTCCCGAACCGCAAATGCCCTGTTCATGTGAAATGATGCCGGGATCTGCCTTGCATCACTCTCGTCAGAGGGGCATTCTTTTCCTGGAACTTGGACACGGTAAATCCGCCTGCCGTAGCACGGGGACACCCGGAGCGCCATCTAGGGGACATGGGCGGTCCCTAGCAAGTTTCTCAGTTGAGAACCCGCCGGAATTTCCGGCGGGTTCTTTCTTCATGGCAGCAGGCGTAACCCCTCAGCGCAACTCGCAAGGAACTTCCCGAACCTCCGCGCCCGCGCCGCCTCCTGCTTCGAGCTCACGATCCAGTGGAGCATCGTGCGCTTGTAGCCAGGCGGCAGCGCTTCGAAATAGGCCCAGGCCTTCTTGTGCTTCCTGAATTCCTTGAGCTCGGCCTCGCTCAGGGCCGGGCCTTCGCCCTGCTCGTAGGAGTAGACGCCGGACTTGCGCTCCGTGCGCTTCCCGAAGGCCTCCAGCCCCTGCGGCGTCATGCGGCCTTCCGCGATGAGGGCCTCGGCGCGGCGGATGTTCACGGTGCTCCAGATGCTGCTTCGCTTCCGGGGGGAGAAGCGGATCTGGTAGGACTGGTCGTCGACGCGCCGGCGCACGCCGTCGATCCAGCCGAACGAGAGCGCTTCGTCCACCGACTCCGGCCAGGTGAGGCTCGGCACCCCGGTGTCGCGCTTGTGGAAGCCGACCACCAGCGCGCGCGCCTCGCCGTGGTGCAGCTCCAGCCAGCGGCGGAAGGCCCCGGGGCCGTCGAAGTACACCGGCTCCCCGGCTTCCACCGGCCGCTGCGCGATCCGCTTCGCTGCTCCCCGTGAGGCCATCGCCCACCCCCTCCTGGCGCGTCAGCCTCCCAGGACGCAGCGTCGGAGGCGAGGACCCTGGCGGGCTCGCCGCGGCTCGGCGGGGTGGCCGGCATCCAGACG
>DBME01000041.1 GCA_002298155.1 Holophagaceae bacterium UBA706
GCCCTTCTGCATGCGAGCCTGCAGCGGACCACCCCCCCCATGGACGTGACGGGACTGGGCTTGGGTCATGGGTGGCACGTCCTGGCCCCGATAAGTTGGGAAGGCACTAGCCCCAAGCATTTGCGTGGGTCGGCGCTCAGTCCTGGGCCCGCGGTGATGCGAAGGCCAACCCCCTGGCAGCTTTCCTGTGTCCTCTGCGCCTCCGTGGAGCTCTGTGCATGATCAGTTCGCCCACTTCACCACCATGCAAAAACTTACACCACGTCCAGGGCGCCAGGCGCACCAGCAGTAACCCCGAATTCCCAGCGATCTACCGGGCCGCCTCGTCAGCCTTGCGCCGCGAGGTCTCCTCCCCGGACGCGAAATAGTGGCGGACGCCCTGGGTGATGGCCTGGGCGGCCTTCTTCAGGAAGGCGGCGTCCTTGAGCTTGGCCTCCTCCTTGGGGTTGGAGATGAACACCGTCTCCACCAGCACGGCGGGCATGGCCGCGCCCCGGAGGACGACGAAGGGGGCCTGCTTGACGCCGCGCTGCTTGATCCCCCCCAGCCGGTTGAGCTGGGCCTGGATGGCCACGGCCAGGCGTTCCGAATCCCTCAGGAAGGCTTCCTGGGCCAGGTCGTCCAGGATCCCGGCCACCACGTTGTCCGGATCCGGACGGCGGGTTCCGGGGGTCTCCCCGTTCTCCTGGGCCGCCACCTCCGCGGCCTCCTGGTCCCCGGCGCCCAGGGTCAGGAAGTAGACTTCGGAGCCTTTCGCCTGCCGGGCCTCGGCGGCGTTGAGGTGGAGGCTGATGAAGAGGTCCGCGCCGCCCTGGTTGGCCATGCGGGCCCGGTCCCACAGGGGCACGAAGACGTCGGCCTCCCGGGTGAGCCGCGCATCCATGCCCGAGGCCTCCAGCTCCTCCACCAGGGCCTGGGCCAGCTGGAGGACGGCGTCCTTCTCCTTGAGGCCCTTGGCGCCCTTGGCGCCGGTGTCGTCGCCGCCGTGACCGGGGTCCACGAAGACCAGGAGACGGGCAGGCTCCGCCGGGCGCTTGGGAGTTTGCGCCAGTGCCAGTAGGCTAGGTAGGAGAAGTGGCAGTATTCCTCGGAGTTTCAAGATGGCTCAATCCGTCAAAGGCACGCGCGATCTGTTCGGCAACGAACTGGAGTGGTTCCAGCGTATCGAGGATACCGCGAGGCGGGCGTTCCACCGCCACGGCTATTCCGAGATCCGGACCCCCATCCTGGAGGAGATCGAGGTCTTCAAGAGGAGCGTCGGGGAGAGCAGCGACATCGTCCACAAGGAGATGTACGACTTCAAGGACAAGGGCGACCGCCACGTGGCCATGCGCCCCGAGAACACCGCCGGCGTGGTGCGGGCGGTGATCCAGCACCAGATGCTGGCCACCAGCGACCCCCAGCTGCTCTACTACATCGGCCCCATGTTCCGGTACGAGCGCATGCAGGCGGGGCGGTACCGGCAGTTCTGGCAGATCGGCGCCGAGAGCTTCCAGGTGTCCACGCCCGAATCCGAGGCGGAATCCCTGGTCATGCTGTACGACTTCCTGAAGGAGCTGGGCCTGACCCAGCTGACCTTCAGCATCAATTCCGTGGGCACCCCCGAGTGCCGTCCCGCGTTCCATGAGGCCTTCCGCGCCTTCTTCAAGACCCGGGAGGAGCAGTTCTGTGCGGACTGCCACCGCCGCATCGCCGAGAACCCCCTGCGGGTCCTGGACTGCAAGAACGAACGCTGCCAGGCCGCCCTGGAGGGCCACCCCGTGCTGGTGGACTACCTGGACGAGGCCTCCCGCGCCCACCACGAGCGCCTCAAGGAGATCCTGGGCGCCCTGGGCATCCCCTTCGTGGAGAACCCCCGCCTGGTGCGCGGCCTGGACTACTACACCCGCACCGCCTTCGAGGTGCTCTCCTCCGACCTGGGGGCCCAGTCGGCCCTGCTGGGCGGGGGCCGCTACGACGGACTGGTCAAGCAGCTGGGGGGACCCCAGGTGGCCGCCTTCGGCTGGTCCATCGGCCTGGACCGCCTGGCGATGCTCATGCAGCAGCTCCACGGCAACGCGCCCCGCAAACCCGCCCCCATCCTCATCCCGCTGGGGGCCTCCGCGACCCTGAAGGCCATCCAGCTGGCCCGCGCCTGCTGGGCCCAGGGCCTGGACCTCGTCCTGGAGACCCGGGGCGCGAACCTCAAGAAGGCCCTCACCACCGCCAACCGCGTCGGCGCCCCCCTGGCCCTCATCCTGGGCGACGGGGAGCTGGAGCAGGGTGTCGTGGCCGTGAAGGACCTCGCCGCCGGCACCCAGGAAACCTGGAACCTGGCCGAGGTGCCGGCCAAGCTGTCCGCCACCCGGGCCTGATCGCCCGTAAGTCTGGATAAACGCCTCCTCTGGGATTCTCCCGAACCCCAGCCGGGGCTGCATTTCCGCTTTTATCCCCGTGGCATCCCCGTGCATCCCCGGCCGATTCTTTTGCCGGAGGTGGGTCGGCGGCATTGGGTTCGGCTCCGGATCTGGCTCCCGGTGATTTAAGCGTTGAATTGGCCGGGGATGAACGGGGATGGGACGGGGATAAGGGCGGGATAAAAGCAGGGGGGATGAAGCGAACGAGCGTGGAGGGTTTGGCCGGGGAGCGCGGTTATGCACCGGAGGCGGGGGCAGGCTGTGAGGCCATAACCGGCCAAGCAAGCGTTGGTCCGGGGCCGGGGGGGCCGGGCAATTCGCGCGCGGAGGGCGGGAAGGCGGTTCAATTAATTAACTGTTTTTTCACCCGCAGGCCCGATTTTACGGGCATGGACGCGCCATGGGGGTGATTTGAATTGAGAAACAGTAAAATTATTTATATATTTTGTTGCCCTTTTAAACGCCGGTCGTGCGAGGCGGTTGCCGGGCCGGCCAGGGGCCATTTTAAGCAAGAGTCGTTTTATCAATATTTGAAATGTTTACCGTTTTCACATGATTATGCAGGGCTTCGGGCGGGTTCTTGGGCCTTATGCTAGGTGCAGCATGATTGATATTGTCATCAATCCATGCGCCCCAGCATTCGGGCTCCCCGGCGGGGTCCTTCACGCAGGGCAAAATTTACCATTAAATTTTCATTGACAGGTGCGATTTTGGAATGACAATTTGATCTGTTGTTTCCCTCATCAATGGGAGGATCAAAAAATGACCCACTCATCCGAAATTGGCCTTGCCGTTTCCAACGTCGGGATGCTGATCGTTGCCGCACGGCGCTCGATCCGCCAGCTCGTCGCAGGGAAGGTCGTGCCCCTGGACCTCACGCCCCATCATTTCTGGATGCTGCTCGTCATCTCCAAGGCGGCGCCCCTGTCCCTGGGTGAACTGGCCCGGGCCATGTGGATGGACAACCCCACCATCTCCCGCATGGTCCAGCAGATGACCCAGCGCGGCTACCTGTCGGTGGGACCCGATCCCAACCACGGCCGCCGCATCCGGATCCGGCTCACGCCCGAGGGGCAGACCCTCTGCGAGAAGCTGGCCGAGATCGCCGAGGGCCTGCGCTCGAACGCCGAGAAGGGCATGTCCGAGGAGGAGGTGTCCACCCTGCGCGACCTGCTCTGCAAGTTCATGCGGAACCTGGACGTCATGGTGGCCAACGACCTGCCGGGGGTGCCCATCCGCCCCCAGCACAAGGAGGATGACCCGGGGCACCTCTCCTCGGTGTCCTGACGCCCTTCGGAAGCCTAGGAGCCTGTCTAGGGCCTCCTATTACGTAGACAGG
>DBME01000231.1 GCA_002298155.1 Holophagaceae bacterium UBA706
CCATGCCGCCCCCTCCGCCCCGTCCCGCCCCGCCCCGTCCCATGGCCCCCCAGGGCGCCAACCCGGCCCCGGCGTTCCTCCAGGCCTACCTGCCCAACGTCCCCGACGACGCCCAGCCGGTGATCCTGGGCGGAACCATCGAGCGCGGCGACTTCGGGACCCGGTTCGTGGCAGTGCTCATCGATGGCCTCATCGGGTTCGTACTCTTCCTGCTGGTGGGCGTCGCCGTGACGGTACTCTCGGTGGTCAGCCGGGGCATCGGCTGCATCCTCGTCCCCTTCATCGGCATTCTCGGCCTAGCCTACCTGGTGTTCCAGCTCTGGTGCCTCGTTACCTTCCGGGCGACCATCGGCAAGAAGATCATGAAGCTCCGCGTCGTTCCCGAGAACAACCCCGCCGGCAACATCGACTGGACCATGGCCCTACTCCGGTTCCTGGGCCACTGGGTGAGCGGCATCCTGCTCTACCTGCCCTACCTGCTCATCCTCGGCGCCGACCGGAAGGGCTTCCAGGACATGTTCTCCAGTTCCATCGTCATCAAGGTCGACCGCTAGAAGCACCCTGAAAAAAACTTTACGGAAAATGCCAAACCCGTCCCCCAGTGGACGGGTTTGTGCTTATTTTAGTTGATACAGACTTATGCCTGCTTCCGGCTCAAGTAAGGAGCACCCATGCCCAAGCTCAACAACGTTCTGGCGGTGATTCTTGGCGGAGGGCGCGGAGCGCGCCTCTATCCGCTCACCAAGATGCGATCCAAGCCCGCAGTCCCCATCGCGGGCAAGTACCGGCTCATCGATATCCCCCTGAGCAACTGCATCAATTCCGGCATCTTCCGGATGCACGTCCTGACCCAGTTCAATTCGGTCTCCCTGCACCGGCACATCGCCGAATCCTACAAGTTCGACGTGTTCCACACCGGCTGGGTGCAGGTGCTGGCCGCGGAGCAGACCCCCACCAGCGAAGGCTGGTACCAGGGCACGGCCNNACCGCAAGCAGCTCTTCCAGATCCAGGTGGTGGGCTGCGAGCATGTGCTGATCCTCGCCGGCGACCACCTCTACCGCATGGACTACGCGCCCATGGTGGCCTACCACATCGAGAAGGGCGCCGACATCACCGTGGCCGCCCAGCCCGTGGCCAAGGACGAGGCCGACCGCTTCGGCCTCCTCAAGCGCAACCCCGACGGCCGCATCGCCACCTTCGTGGAGAAGCCCAAGACCCCCGAGGCCCAGGCCGCCATGATCTCCCGGGACGATCCGGACCGGCCCTTCCTGGGCTCCATGGGCATCTACCTGTTCAAGACCGACGTGCTGGTGGACCTCCTCACCCGCCATGCGGACTTCGACGATTTCGGCCACCACGTCATCCCCCACAGCATCGGCCGCATGGGGGTCTACGGTTTCGACTTCGACGGCTATTGGCAGGACATCGGCACCATCCGCTCCTTCTACGACGTGAACCTGGAGCTGACCCGGTCCGACGCGCCCTTCAACCTCTACGACTCCCAGCACCCCATCTACACACACTCCCGGTTCCTGCCCGGCTCCATCTGCAACGACTCCCGGCTCAAGGACGTGCTCCTCACCGAGGGCTGCGTGGTGGAGCAGGCCGAGATCACCCATTCCATCGTGGGCCTTCGCAGCCACATCGGCCGCGGGACCTTCATCAAGGACAGCATCATCATGGGCGCCGACTACTACCAGCGCCGGGCCAGCGCCATCCCCCTGGGCATCGGGCCCAACTGCCACATCGAGGGCGCCATCCTGGACAAGAACGTCTGCATCGGCCCCAACGTGGTGATCAAGCCCTTCCCCCGGGGCACCGAGATGGACGCGGGCGACTTCGTCGTGCAGGACGGCATCGTGGTGATCCCCAAGAACACGGTCCTGCCCGAGGGGACGAAGATCGGGCCGGAGTTCTGAGGCGCCCGTGAACATCGAGGTCCTCAAGCGGCAGATCGCCCCGGCAGCCTGCCGGTTCCTCACCGCCACCGGACTCTACCGCCTGGCCACCCCCATCTACGGGGGCCTGGGCTGCATCCTCAACTTCCACCGCGTGCTGCCCGCGGGCTCCGGCCCCCGGGTGCCCTCCGTGCGGGCCCTGGAGGTCACCCCCGACTGGCTCGCCCAGTCCATCGACTTCGTGCGGACCCAAGGCCTGAAGATCATCGGCCCCGACGACCTGGTGGCCATGCTGCGCGGGGAGATCCCGCAGCGGCGGTTCGTCATCTACACCTTCGACGACGGCTACGAGGACAACCTGGTCCACGCCCTCCCCGTCTTCCGGGAGAAGGTCGCGCCCTTCACGGTCTACGTGGCCACGGGCTTTCCCGAGCGCACCCTGATCCCCTGGTGGCAGCTGCTGGAGGACCTCATCCTGGCCCAGCCCAGGCTTCAGCTCCGGCTTGGGGGGGCGTCCCTGGCCTTCGACTGCGCCACCGACGCGGGCCGGGAGGACGCCTTCTACACGCTGCGCTCGGCCATGCTGGAGGGGATGCGCAAGGACTACCGGGGCACCCTGGACGAGGTCTTCGGGCCCTTCGGCATCGACCCCTTCCGGCACTCGGGCCTGGGCCTGAGCTGGGACCAGGTGCGCGACCTGGCCCGGGACCCCAGGGTGACCATCGGTTCCCACGGGTGCCGCCACGTCCCCCTGGCCAAGCTCCCCGAGGCGGAGATGATCCTGGAATTGACGGAATCCCGCCGGATCCTGGAGGAGCAGCTGGGCCGGCCGGTGCGCCACTTGGCCTACCCCTACGGTGCCACGGGCGAGGCGGGGCCCCGGGAGTTCGCCGCGGCCCAGGCCGCCGGGTACCTCACGGCGG